>JAZNFD010000383.1:0-9021 GCA_045588975.1 Acutalibacteraceae bacterium
TAATTGTCATCAGTATTCCTTCTTTATCTGTACGGGCAGTTTATCCCGCTGCAAATCATACATCCGGGACCCGTGCATTTATTTTTTTCTTTGCTTGTTCCGATTATTGCCGTAACGGATTTTACGGGCACCATCATCAGACTGTCTGTAAGGCTCATGCCTATATTTTTCTTTGTTTGCAAAAATTCAACGATATCACGTTGGCACTCGAGAGGCATATCACCGTAACCGGGGCTGAATCTCGGTCTGAGGTATTCGCCGTTTTCAAATGAAAGATTGATTTTATCGCAGAATGCTTCAATTGCCGCTGAGCCGACACAATCGGTAACCATTCCTTTAATGGGAGAAATTATTGAGTTCCGCTCAATGAGTCTGTGAGACTCTGTTCCTGTTGTCGCCGCAAAAACATATGCCTTTTCACAGCCCGAAAGATTCTTTTTGAGTGAATTGCAGATGATTTTTTTGCAGCCGATGTTAATTTCACCGTCTGCGCTGACATCGACTTCTTCAAAACAAGCTCTGAAATCAGCGGCTTTCAGGAATTCTTCCGTACATTCTGCAATAAGATTATTTGTGTTTTCGTCGGTTTTAGCGGAATAATAGCCGAGATAAACCGCAACCTCCTTCGGGTCGATGTTTATTTCGGCTGCCGCTGATTTTATAATTTTAATCATTCGGTTTTATCCTTGCTTTTGAAAATAATGAGCTTGCTGAAAACATAGTTGATAATAACAACCACAACGCCAACGATGCATTTTGCAATAAAATCGTTCCACTTCAGGAGCGAAACCATAACAAACATCATCAGGGTTTCCACGAAGAATGAAAATATCCTTGCCCCCATAAAGCCGACAAATTCTTTGCCTGCAACGGTAGGTTTCCAGCTTTTGGATTCAAAAACCCAGAGCTTGTTTGTCACGAAAGCGAAAACAACGCCTGCGACCCAAGCGATTGCGTTTGCGTCAAGATAATCGCTTCCGCCGCTGAAAACTTTGAGTATTGCGGAATCTTCGGGGATGATTGCGTTGAAAACACCGTCCCACCCGATGCTGATGAAAAGCTTTTTGAAAACATAAAATGTTGCAAGGTTAACAATCGTTGTCAGAACGCCGAAAAATACATAGGTAATAATTTCTTTTGTAAAAAGCTTATCAATGATTTTGCCGATAAAACTGTCTTTCTTGAATAATTTGAAAAGTAATTCTCTGACTTTATCAATCATAACATTCTCCGTAAAAATTATAATAGAAATATTTTAAAATAAAATTATAATAAAGTCAATAAAAGCTTGCCTTTTTGAGACATTATGATAAAATATTATGAGGTGAATTTATGGAAGCGTGTGTCCGAAACAGAATCCGACTGAATTTTCTTGATGAAATCAGAGGTCTTGCAGTTTTTTGTATGATTTTTTATCATTCATTTTATGTCTGCGGAACCTTCTTCGGTCAGGAGTGGGCGGATTGGCTTTTTGAATTTTTTATGCCCGTTCAGCCCTGGTTTGCGGGAATTTTTATTTTTGTTTGCGGAGTTTCCTGTACGCTTTCGAAAAACAACCTTAAAAGGGGATTGATTCTTCTCGGAGTTGCCGTCGGTTTTACTCTCGTGACCGCGTTGATTCTTCCTGCGCTGGGATTTGAAGGCACTGAGGTTTACTTCGGTATTCTTCATTTGCTTGCGGTTTCTGTTTTACTTTACGCATTTGCGGAAAAAAAGCTTGGAAGAATTTCTCCGTTTGCGGGAATAATTCTTTGTGCGGTGCTTTTTGCATTCACAAGCGGAATTTCCGAAGGCAAGCTCGGATACGGCAATCTTATCAACATTTCGCTTCCCGAAAGGCTATATGAGAATAATTATCTGATGCCTTTGGGAATATATGCGCCGTGGTTTTATTCGGCGGATTACTTTCCGATATTTCCCAATATTTTTATTTTTATTTCGGGTGCATTGACGGGCAGAATATGCGCCGAAAGGGGATATCCCGAGTGGATTTATACGAAAAGAGTTCCGTTCTTAGGTAAACTCGGCAGACGTTCGTTAGTCATTTATATTGTTCATATGCCGGTAATTTTTGCCGTTGTATATGCAATTGAATTTATAATAAATTTGTTTAACAGATAGGAGATAAAAAAATGAGCGAATCGTGCAGCGGCAATTGCGCAAACTGTTCAAGCAATTGCGATTCAAAAAAAGAAGCGCAGGATATGAGAATTCCCTGCGGACCGTTCAGCAATGTAAAAAAAGTAATCGGTGTTGTCAGCGGCAAGGGCGGCGTAGGTAAGTCGCTTGTTACTTCGTTGCTCGCAAGCGCGATGCAGGCGAGAGGTAACGCTTGTGCCGTGCTTGATGCCGATATAACAGGCCCTTCGATTCCCAAATCGTTCGGTATCAAAGACAGAGCAAAGGCGGATGAAAGCGGACTTCTTCCCGAGGAAAGCAAGACCGGCATCAAGGTTATGTCAATCAACCTTCTTCTTGAGAACGAGGAGTCACCCGTTGTCTGGAGAGGCCCTGTTATTTCGGGTGTTATCCAGCAGTTCTGGAAGGATGTTGCGTGGGGCGATGTCGATTATATGTTTGTTGATATGCCTCCCGGAACGGGCGATGTTTCGCTGACTGTATTCCAGAATCTTCCCGTTGACGGTATTGTTATTGTCACCACCCCGCAGGACCTTGTAACAATGATTGTCAAGAAGGCTTTCAATATGGCAAAGCTTATGAATATTCCCGTACTTGGTCTTGTTGAGAATATGAGCTATGTTGTATGCCCCGACTGCGGTAAGGAATTCAAGATTTTCGGCGAAAGCAAAATTGATGAAATCGCTTCGGAGCTTGGTGTTCCCGTTCTTGCAAAGCTTCCCATTGACCCCAAAACAGCATCACTTGTTGATAAGGGTGCAATAGAGCTTGCAGACGATAAATATATCGCATCGGCTGTTGACTTTATTTCAAAAATAGACTAAAATTACGGATATAAAACTATCAGGAGTTGAAAATAAATGCTTGATATCAGATTTGTAAGAGAAAATCCCGATATAGTTAAGGAAAATATCAAAAAGAAATTTCAGGATAATAAGCTTCCTCTTGTTGATGAAGTAATCGAGCTTGACGCTCAGTCAAGAGCAATCAAGACCGAAGCTGATAATCTCAGAGCAAACCGCAACAAGGTTTCGAAGGAAATCGGTATGCTTATGGCTCAGGGCAAGAAAGAAGAAGCTATGGAAGCAAAGTCAAAGGTAACCGAGTTTTCCGAAAGACTTGCCGAGTGCGAAAAGCTCGAAGCTGAGTATTCAGAGAAGGTCACAAAGATAATGATGACCATTCCCAATATCATCGATCCCAGCGTTCCCATCGGTAAGGACGACAGCGAGAATGTTGAGGTCACAAAATACGGTGAACCCGTTGTTCCCGATTTTGATATTCCTTATCATTCGGAGATTATGGAACGCTTCAACGGCATTGATCTTGATGCTGCAAGAAACGTTGCGGGTAACGGCTTCTACTATCTTATGGGCGATATCGCACGTCTCCATTCTGCAGTTATTTCATATGCAAGAGACTTTATGATTGACCGAGGATTTACCTATTGTGTTCCTCCTTTTATGATCAGAAGCAACGTTGTAACGGGTGTTATGAGCTTTGCTGAAATGGATGCCATGATGTATAAGATTGAAGGCGAAGATCTCTATCTTATCGGTACAAGTGAGCATTCAATGATCGGTAAATATATCGATACCATTATAACTGAAGATACTCTTCCTCACACTCTTACCAGCTATTCACCTTGCTTCCGCAAGGAAAAGGGTGCACACGGCATCGAGGAGAGAGGTGTTTACAGAATCCATCAGTTCGAAAAGCAGGAAATGATTGTTGTCTGCAAACCCGAAGACAGTATGATGTGGTTCGACAAGCTCTGGCAGAATACCGTTGACCTTTTCCGCTCGCTCGATATCCCCGTCAGAACTCTCGAATGCTGCTCAGGCGACCTTGCCGACCTCAAGGTCAAGTCATTTGACGTTGAAGCCTGGTCACCCAGACAGAAGAAGTATTTTGAAGTCGGTTCCTGCTCGAATCTTGGTGATGCTCAGGCACGCAGGCTCAAAATCAGAGTCAACGGCAAGGACGGTAAGTATTTTGCACATACCCTCAATAACACCGTTGTCGCTCCTCCCAGAATGCTTATTGCATTTCTTGAGAACAACCTCAACGAAGATGGCAGCGTAAATGTTCCTGTTGCACTCAGACCCTATATGGGCGGCAAGGAAAAGCTTGTTCCCGTTAAATAAAACAAACAATAACAAAACCCGTATTCCCTCGGATGAAGGAATACGGGTTAACTTTATGCGTTGAGATTAATACTTGAAGTTCTTGTAGAAGATGTGAGTCTGACCTGTTGCGTTACCGCCGCCTACTGCATCGATAACAACGTTGATGTCATATTCTACAGTAAGGCTTACAAGGTTACCTGTTGCTGAGTCGATAACGCAAACAACCTTTGCATTGTCGTAGCTTTCTTCAATAACTGCACTGCTGAGAACTTCGCCGATTGCGCTGAAGATAACGGGAGCAGTCTTGTGGTCGAAGTAGCTCTTGTCTGCATCACCGACGCAGATACCGCACTTGTCGATGGGAGCCTTTGTCCAGCTTTCTGATTTTGAAGCCTTGCTTGAGCCGCCCTTAACGTTCATTGTGATTGTGTACTTGCCGTTGTTTTCTGTGCAGGTTGCCTTTGTAACATCTGCAGCAGAGAGTGTGCTCTTGCGAAGGTAATGATGAGGAACATCGGATTCCCACTGACCCTTTGTTACATCCATTGTGTACTTGTTTTCAATGCCGATGCCCATGAAACTGTAAATAAGGTCACCGAATGTCTTGAGAAGGAAACCGGCATTAAGAGCTTCGTTATCTGTGTAACGCTCTTTGTTGAAGCCGACTTTTGCATTGTAAGCTTTGTTAACAGCATTGTTGTAGTATGTGATGATTTCTTCTGTTGTTGCAGGAGCTGCGGGAACAGTTGTTTCTTCAACAGTTGTTTCTTCTGCATCGCTTACTGCTTCGGTAGCCTCTGTTACATCTGCAATGGGTGCTTCGGTAACATCGTCTTCTGCGGGAGCTTCTGTTACGTTATCGATTGCGGGAGCTTCTGTTTCGATAACTTCTTCAGCTTCTGTTTCGGGAACTGTGGTTGTTGTTTCTGCTGTTTCATTGCCGCCGCAAGCTGCGAGGCTGAAAACGAGCATACCTGCGAGGATAAGTGCGATAACTCTTTTCATTGGAAATTTCTCCTTTAATATTATTTTATGCCTTTCGGCATTGAGTCCTTAGTTGGTTGATTCAATGAATCTGAGGAATGCTGATTTGCCGTTTTCATCGCGCTTGAAAACGCCTGCGTGTTCAAGTACGGTTGCGAATACTTTTCCGACCTCTGCGTGAATGATATCGGTAATGTTTTCTGCATTTATATTATCGTAATTACCGATAAATCCGTCAACCCAGTCTGCATGAAGTGCGGTTGATTCGTCGGCGCGAAGGTCTTTGCCTGCGATAATTGCATCCGCAAGAGCTTCAAGCTCTTTTTTGAGTCTTGCAGGAAGAACAGCGAGACCCATAACCTCAATCAGACCGATGTTTTCTTTTTTGATGTGATGAAGTTCTGCGTGCGGATGATAAACACCCATCGGATGCTCATCGGTTGTTATGTTGTTGCGGAGAACGAGGTCAAGCTCATATTTGCTTCCTCTGCGTCTTGCAATGGGAGTTATTGTGTTATGAGGTGTACCGTTTGTTTCTGCAAAAATAAATGCGCTTTCATCGGAATATGAACGCCACGCATTGAGAATCTTATCTGCAAGCTCAACAAGGCTTTCGCAGTTGTCGGACTGAAGTCTGATTGTTGACATAGGCCATCTTACGATGCCTGCATCCACATCTTCAAATCCCTTGAAGTTAAGTTCGGTTTCAATCGGTGCGCGCTCCATTGCAAATTCATATCTGCCGCCCTGAAAATGCTCGTGGCTGAGAATCGAGCCGCCGACTATCGGCAAATCTGCGTTTGAACCGATAAAATAATGGGGGAAGATTGATTCGAATTCAAGAAGCTTTGCAAAAGCTGATCTGTCGATTTTCATCGGTGTATGTTCAGCGTTGAATACGATGCAATGTTCGTTATAATATACATACGGTGAATACTGGAAGCACCAACCTGACCCGTTTATCGTGATGGGGATGATTCTGTGATTCTGCCTTGCAGGGAAATTGACTCTTCCCGAATATCCTTCGCATTCAATGCAAAGCTGGCACTTGGGATATCCCGACTGCGGAGCATTTTTTTCAATTTCAATCGCTTTAGGGTCTTTTTCGGGTTTGGAAAGATTGACGGTTATATCCATTGTGCCGTAATCTCCCGTGTACTGCCACTTGAGGTCTTTTTTTATTCTGTCACGGCGGATGTAGTTTGTATCACAACTGAAATTATAATAAAAATCCGTAGCGGCTTCGGACGATTCGCTGTAAAGCGAGTTGAATTTTTCAATTACATATGACGGACGCGGAGTGACGGCACCCATAAGTGCTGTGTCGAAAAGGTCTCTGTAAATAATTGAATCTTCGATTATTCCGTTTTCAACAGCGTAATCGCAAAGCTTGCCGAGAATTTCGTGAATCTCACCTTCTGCCGCTTCGCAGGTGTCGTTGAATGAGAATCGCTTGAGAAGATACATTACCGAATTTGTGCAATAAATACGGTCGCATTCTTCAATAAGCTTTTTCTCAACGGCGTAATCTATAAGAGCCTTGATATAAGAATCTGTCAATATTATCATCTGCCTTAAGTCATTATTAAAAACATTATACACATTTATTTTGCTGTGTGCAAGAGTATATTAAATATTTGTTGAAATTTGGGTATCTTTTTTTCGGCGAGTATGTTATTATTTAATTACATTATTTATATAAGGCGGTTGTGCTATGAGAATATCTGATGCGGTTATCTGTATTTTTGTTACAACTCTTGCCGCAAGCTACGGCTGGGGAATGAGAGGCTCGCTAATCGGCGGAGAAAAAGGTGCAATGCTTCCGGGCGCATTGATCGGTCTTGTTTTAGGCTGGTTTTTCGGATACGGAGGTGTTTCTGCTGCGGCGGCAGGTCTTATGGGAATGACCTTCGGCGGCACGGAAACCTACGGAGAAACAATCGGTTTTGTTCTTCACAGAGGCAGGGATGACTATAATCCTGTCAGAGGATATGTCGGACTTGCCTTCAAGGGTGCATTGTGGTTTGCGATTTGCGGTGCATTTCTTGGAATAGAGATGTCATACTCGGTATACGAGAATCCCGAAATATATCTTTTCTGTCTGCTTATTCCTGTTATGCAGTTAGTAGGTCAGTTTATTTTTAACAGACCGTATAATCCCGAAAAGAATAAATATCCGTTGATTTATTTTTCAAAGACACGCCGTGAAGAGTGGGGCGGCAATCTGCTTATGCTTATTGCGCTCGTAATTATGGCGATTGTCAACGAAGATTATTTTACCCTTATTCTGATCGCGGGAGGATTTATCTTCGGTGCAATCGGTTGGCTTGTTGCTATGAGATCATATGTTGCCGCAGTATTTCCGCTGAAAAACGGAAAGTATCTTTTCGGGAAGCTTTATCACAAAGGTCTCATTGACGGCTGGAAGCTTATGGAATTCACTCTCGGGGCTTTCGGCGGCTTCGGTTTGTCACTTGCGTTCTGTCTCGGTTACAACTATGTTGAAATATATCAGGACAGAATATCGCTCAACGGTGTTGAATTTGCGAATGAATATCTCTCAGACTGGATTCCTGTGTTCTTGGTTGCCTGTGTTATCGGTATTGTTGCGGTAAATCTTATTTCGTTTATATGCGATAAGAAAGGCAAAAAGGTCAATTCGTATATCCTTGATCACATTGAAAGGCCTTTTTATAATGTAATACCGATGATGTTTGTGCTTGATGGTCATTATTCCACGGCAAAATTTGTGACGGTATTTATGCTTGTTTTTGTTGTTGTCAACAAGCTGGTTTTCGACCGCTTTAAAAAAGTAAATCTCATATCAATCCTTATTGGAACAGGAGTATGTGTTGCAACATTTATGTATTTCTTCGGACGCATCGGAGGGGTTAAATCAATTGATGTTGTTCTTGTGGGAACAATTCCGTATATTGCAGGTGAAATAATCTGGATTCTCTCGAAAAAGGGCAGAAACGGAATGTCGCTTAAGGATGCGGTAACAAAAACACCGTTTGCAACCGTGTTTCCGACATTTGTTGTAATGAGCGTATTGCTTATCGCTTTATCAGTTAAAATTTTTGCTGTTTAGTCTTTACTTTTTGCGTTTCGTGTGTTAAAATATTAAAGCACGAAAGTAAATCCGAAAGGAATGTTTATATGGACAGCAAAATTAAAGATAAGAATGTTGATTTCCTTTTTGAAGCAATTCTTAATCTTCAGAATCTTGACGAATGCTATGCTTTTTTTGAGGATCTTTGCACAGTTACCGAAATCAAATCAATTTCGCAGAGAATTGTTGTTGCAAAAATGCTCAGAGATAAAAAGGTCTACAGCGACATCGTTGCCGAAACAGGTGCAAGCACCGCAACAATCAGCCGTGTTAACCGTTCTCTTCAATATGGTTGCAACGGATACGAGGTTGTTTTCAAAAGGATGGAAAAGTAATGTCATACGATGATTTTTCACGATATTATGACTTGCTGACCGATAATGTTGAGTATAAGAAGCGTGCAGATTATTTTTGCAGGCTTCTTTCCATGTGCGGAATAAATAACGGAATACTTCTTGACCTCGGGTGCGGTACGGGAAGTATGTCTTTTGAAATGGCGGACAAGGGATTTGACGTTATCGGTGTTGACAGCAGCATAGGTATGCTCAATGCCGCACAGCAGAAGATGTTTGAAAATGCAAAGCATATTCTTCTTCTGAATCAGAAAATGCAGGAAATTGACCTTTACGGTACGGTTGACTGTGCGATATGCGTGCT
>JAZNFD010000384.1:0-3447 GCA_045588975.1 Acutalibacteraceae bacterium
GTAACCTGCTCAAGCGCGGGACTGTTCGCGATGACGGGTGACGAAGTTACTCTGAATTCCGTCAAGGCGTGCGAGAGATTCGGGGTTGATATTTCTTCTCACAGAGCCAGAAGAATAACGGGCTATATTCTTGATGAAACGGATAAATTCGTCTGTATGACTCCCGAACACGCGGCAAGTCTTTCGATGTATGTGCCGAGCGAAAAAATCACCGTTCTCGGCGGCGGAATTCCCGATCCGTTCGGCGGCGATCTTGAGTTGTATATCAAAACCGCAAACTATATCAAGACGGCACTCGGCCTGCAGTTTGACGATATTATTTCGGAGGAGTAAAATGGAATTTACCCTCAAAAAGATGAGTGCGGAGCATATTCCGCAGATTGCTGAGCTTGAAAAAGAATGTTTTTCAGAGCCGTGGAGCGAAAACGCACTCTCGGAAGAATTGACTAACGAAAACTCACATTTTCTTGTTGCTTTTACAGATAGGGTGGCCGGTTATATCGGTGTGCAGGAAATCTGCGGCGAAGCTTATATAACGAATGTAGCGGTTTTCGGCGAGTTCCGAAAACTCGGTATTGGCAGAGCGCTTCTTGAATCCGCTTGCGACGGCGCAAAAAGCAGGGGATGCGAATTCATTACCCTTGAAGTGCGTGAGAGCAATTTCCCCGCAATAAAGCTTTATGAATCCGAAGGTTTTAAAAAAGCAGGAACAAGAAAGAATTTCTATTCCGCTCCGACCGAAAACGGAGTGATTTATACCAAATATTTCTGACACAGAGGTGTTGAAAATGAAAATCCTTGCAATTGAATCATCGTGTGACGAAACTGCGGCAGCGGTCGTTGAGGACGGCAGAAAAGTTCTCTCAAGCGTTATCGCATCTCAGGTCAGCGAACATATTATATATGGAGGAGTTGTGCCCGAAATTGCATCAAGAATGCACGCTCAGGCGGTAAGCGGCGTTGTGTCAAAAGCGATGAGCGATGCGGGTGTCGGTTATTCCGATATCGATGCGATTGCCGTCACATATGCTCCCGGCCTTATCGGCGCTCTTCTTGTCGGTGTTAATTTCGCAAAAGGTCTTGCATATTCAACGGGTCTGCCGCTGATACCCGTGCATCACCTCCGCTCGCATATTGCGGCAAACTATATTTCACATGAGAAACTCGAGCCTCCGTTCCTTTGTCTTGTTGTTTCGGGCGGTCACAGCCATATCGTTGCGGTCAACGACTACACGGATTTCTCGATTATCGGCAGAACAAGAGACGATGCTGCGGGCGAATGTATGGATAAAGCGGCAAGAGCGATGGGCTTACCTTATCCCGGCGGCGTTAACCTCGACAGAATCAGTGCAGACGGCGATTCATCGCTTTATAAGCTTCCGCATCCCCGTGTTGACGGCAGTGAATATGATTTCAGCTTTTCGGGACTCAAAACAGCGGTTGTCAATATTATTCACAACTCAAAGCAGAAGGGGATAGAGGTGAGTATTCCCGATCTCGGTGCGAGCTGTATCGAAACGGTTGCCGACTGCCTTGTGAATAACACCGTTAAAGCTGCCGAAACATACGGATTTGATAAAATCGTTCTTGCCGGCGGTGTTTCTGCAAACTCCCGATTGAGAAAGAGGATGGCAGACGTCTGCAACAAAAAGGGATGGCAGCTTTATATGCCCGAGCTTTCGCTTTGCGGTGATAATGCGGCAATGGTCGGTGCACAGGCTTTTTATGAATTCAAAAACGGCAATATTGCAGGATTGGAGCTTAATGCCTTCGCGACAATGCCGATAGACGAGCAAAATCAATAAAAATTATCGGTAAAATGAATTTTTTGCAATCGGATTATGCAAAAATTACCTTTTGTATTGACTTTACAAAAATGTATGATATAATTATAATGGGTTAGGTTAAGAAAGAGAATAATTGTTGACAGCAACTGTCACAAATCAGGCTTTTATAACCTCGGAAATTTGTTAAATTTTGTTGTTTTTTCTATCAGAAAGGAGAAATTACTATGGAAAACATGACTTCCAATAAGAGCGTTCTTTCATGGATTAACGAAAAAATTGATCTCGTTAAGCCCGAAAAGGTCGTATGGATTGACGGTACTCAGGAGCAGATTGAAGCTCTCCGTGCAGAAGCTTGCTCAACAGGCGAAATGATTAAGCTCAACGAAGAAATTCTTCCCGATTGCTATCTTCACAGAACAGCAGTCAACGACGTTGCACGTGTTGAAGGCAGAACCTTTATCTGTGCTCCCACAAAGGAAGAAGCAGGCCCCACAAACAACTGGATGGATCCCGCAGAAGCTTATGAAATGCTCTACGCTATCGCAAAAGACAGCTATAAGGGCAGAACAATGTATGTTATTCCTTATTCAATGGGCCCCGTTGGCTCAAAGTTCTCAAAGATCGGTATTGAGCTCACAGACTCAATCTATGTTGTTCTCAACATGGTTATCATGACCAGAGTAGGCACAGACGTTCTCAAGGCTCTCGGCGACAGCGAAGACTGGGTTCGCGGTCTTCACTGCAAGTGCGACATCGACGAAGAGAAGAGATATATCTGCCAGTTCCCCCAGGACAACACAATCATCTCCGTTAACTCAGGTTACGGCGGAAACGTTCTTCTCGGCAAGAAGTGCTTTGCTCTCAGAATCGCTTCATATCAGGGCAAGAACGAAGGCTGGCAGGCAGAGCATATGCTCATCCTCGGTCTCCAGAAGCCCGACGGAGAAATCAGATACATCTGCGCAGCATTCCCCTCAGCTTGCGGCAAGACCAACCTTGCTATGCTCATTCCTCCCGAAGGGTATTATAAGAACGGCTACCGCGTATGGTGCGTAGGTGACGATATTTCATGGATTCGTAAGGGCGAAGACGGCAGACTTTATGCAATCAACCCTGAAAACGGCTTCTTCGGTGTTGCGCCCGGTACAAATGAAAAATCCAATCCCAATGCTCTTGCTTCAACAAGAAAGGGCACAATCTTCACCAACCTTGCTCATAACCTTGACAATAACACAGTTTGGTGGGAAGGTCTTGACAAGAATCCTCCCGCAAACGCAATCGAATGGAAGGGCAATCCCTGGAACGGACAGGAGAGCGAAGAAAAGGGCGCACACCCCAACAGCCGTTTCACAGCTCCCGCAATCAACTGCCCCTGCATCAGCTCCGAGTTTGAGAATCCCAACGGTGTTCCCATCTCAGCTATCGTATTCGGCGGCAGACGTGCAAAGCTTGCTCCCCTCGTTTATCAGTCAAGAGACTGGAACCACGGTGTATTCGTTGGCTCAATCATGGCTTCCGAAACAACCGCAGCAGCTGCAGGTGCAGTAGGCGTTGTTCGCCGCGATCCCATGGCTATGCTTCCCTTCTGCGGGTATAACATGGCTGATTACTGGCAGCACTGGATCAACATCGGTGCAGGTCTTGTCCCCGAAAAGGCTCC
>JAZNFD010000385.1:0-11610 GCA_045588975.1 Acutalibacteraceae bacterium
TTCATGCCTCTGCTCGCCTTGAACAGAACGGCATCTCCTTCTTTGAGGAAATCCGAAAGAACTTTCGAAAGTTCTTCCTTGTCGTTAAAGCTTCTCACATCGGCAACACCGCCGTCTCTCGCGCCCTTTGCGGTTTCAAGAGAGCGTTCGCCGTAAGTAAACAGCGCATCAATTTTGTTTTCAGCGGCTTTTTTGCCGACTCCGTAATGCGCATCCCTGCTCACGTCACCGAGTTCAAGCATATCGCCGATAACAGCAACTGTTCTTTTTGCGTTCATTCCTGCAAGAACCGCAAGCGCCGCCGCCTGAGAATCGGGGCTTGCATTGTAGCAATCTTCGATGAATGTTATGCCGCTTTTTTTATTGATTCTCTGGCGCATTCCCGCGGGGACATAGCCCTTCAGCGCATTAAGTCCGTCCTGAACGCTTATTCCGAACTGCATACCTGCCGCAACGGCGGCCAGAGCATTGTAAACATTGTGACGGCCCGGGAAGGGCAGGCTCACCCTGCCCGAACCGTTTGCGGAACCGACCGACATTTCGGTTTCGCTTTCTTTGGAGGTAATATCGAATGCCTTAAAAAATGAATTAACGTTTTCAACTCCGTAATAAATTACGGGGTGTGTTCCCGCATCAGCGGTAACGAGCATATCGTCGTCACCGTTGAGAATCACGGGTGCATCATCCTTCATTCCGTGAAGGATTTCAAGCTTTGCTTTGAGAATCCCATCTCTTGAGCCGAGCTTTTCAATGTGAGAAACGCCGATGTTACTGATGATTGCCACATCAGGTCTGACAGCCTTTGTCATTCTTGAAATCTCATCAAATCCGCTCATTCCCATTTCAATAACGGCGGCTTCGTGAGTTTCATCAAGTCTGAACAGAGTCAGAGGCACTCCGATCTCATTATTGAGATTACCCTCATTTTTGAGGGTGTTATATTTGGAGGACATAACCGCATGGGTCATTTCCTTTGTTGTTGTTTTGCCTACACTTCCCGTAATTCCGATAACGGGAATATCAAATTTGCTTCTGTAATGGCCCGCAAGGTCAAGAAGAGCAAGTCGGGTGTTTTCAACAAGAATCTGACTGTCGCCGAGTCCGCAATCTTTTTCACAGATGACCGCTTTTGCACCGCTTTCAACTGCCTTTGCGGCAAAATCGTGACCGTCGAAATTATCGCCTTTTATCGCTATAAAAAGACATCCGGGAGTTATTTTTCGTGTGTCGGTGCAGATGCTGTCATAGGTTCCTTCAAGAACGCTTGATGAACCGACCGCCTGCGCCGTTTCTTTGAATGTCATCGGAATCATTTGTTATCTCCGGCCTTTTCTGAAAGTATTTCAGCAACAACCTCACGCTCATCAAAGTGGATTTTGCCGCTTGCAAGAATCTGATAGGTTTCCTGACCTTTGCCCGCAAGAATAACAACATCTCCTGCCTTTGCTGTATCAAGAGCCTTTTTGATTGCGCCCTTTCTGTCGCTGTCAACGATAACCTTGGAATTGTGCTTGCCGATGCCTGCCGTAATATCCTCAATTATCGATTCGGGGTCTTCGCTTCTGGGGTTATCTGAAGTTATAACCGCAACATCCGAAAGCTTTGTTGCGATTTCACCCATAATGGGTCTTTTGGTTTTATCTCTGTCGCCGCCGCATCCGAAAACAGTTATCACTCTGCCCTCGGTTATTTCACGGACACATCTGAGAACGTTTTCAAGACCGTCGGGTGTGTGTGCGTAGTCAATGATTACCGTATAGGGAGTTTCTGTAGGAACGATTTCCATTCTGCCGGGTATGCCGACACATTCTGCGAGAGCATCGAGCACCGCTCTGAAATCCATACCAAGCTCAACAAGGCAAACAGCCGCACCCATCGAGTTATATACCGAGAAATTGCCCGGCACACGGAATTTCACTCTGCCGATATTTGAGTTGCTTACAAGCTCATATTTCACGCCCGAAGCATCATTTCTGATGTTCTTTGCAGAATAATCGCAGTTGTTATTTTCAACGGAGCAGGTAACAGCTTTGCAGTTTGTTCCTTCAACCATTTCCCATGCCGCTTCATCGTCAATATTAAGAACTGCAATATCCGAATTTTCAAAGAGCATACGTTTTGCCGCTTTGTAGTTTTCAAATGTGCCGTGATAATCAAGATGGTCCTGAGTAAGATTTGTGAAAATTGCGGCATCAAAGTGAACGCCGTCAACTCTTCTCTGGTCGAGTGCCTGAGAAGAAACCTCCATAACGCAGTATTCGCATCCGTATTCAACCATTTCCGCATAAAGACCGAAAAGGTCATAGCAATCGGGTGTTGTGAGCACAGCGGGATATTCCTTGTCACCTACAATATTTTTAACCGTACCGAGCAAACCTGTTTTATATCCGAGCCTGTCAAGCACGGATTTGATAATAAAGCACGATGTGGTTTTGCCGTTTGTGCCGGTAACGCCAATTATCTTAAGCTTTCTTTCGGGATGACCGAAAAATGCCGCACAGATTTTTGCATATGCACTTCTCGTGTTGTCAACAAGAATCTGATTTTCAAGACCCATATCCTTCTGTACAACAACTGCCGCGGCTCCTTTCTCAAGAGCTTCAGCCGCTTTTGTATGGCCGTCAAAGCGTCTGCCCTCGATGCAAACAAAGATGCATCCCTCGCAGATCTTTGCGGAATTATCTGTTATCAGCGTAACCTCTTTATTTTCAAAGTCCCCCGTTACGCCGAGTTCCTTAAGAATTATATCAAGTACCATCTTTTGTCCTCCGTGTTAATGCGCAAAAATCATCCTGCATAATCATCGACACCGACATTTGATTTGAAATAAACCGTTATTGTCTTGCCGTATTCTACCTTTTCTCCGGGTTCAATGCTCTGGTCATAGGAGATAAGTTCACCCGCATTAAGAGCATTACCCGAAATTTTGATGTTAAGCCCTGCAGAGAGAGCATATTTATTCGCCTGAGAAACAGACATCTGTCTGAGATCGGGCACCTCAACGATAACGCGTTCCGCATCCTTTTCCGTATACAGAACAACAACACCGTTCTGAGGCATTGTCTGATTGTAAGCGGGAATCTGGCTGAGTACGGTTTCGCCTTCACCTACAACCTTAACCTCAAATCCCTCTTCGATAAGCATCGCTTTCGCATCTTTTACCGAACTGCCGACGATGTTGGGTGCATTGGTATCGAGAAGCTGAAGCTCTTTTTCATTATACTGACGTTCAACGCCCATATATTCAAGCGTCTTTTCAATTACCTGAGCCGCAACAGGGGTACAAATCTGACCGCCGTTAATCTGACCGACGGGTTCGTCAACAAGAATAAGGACTGCAATCTCGGGATCATCGGCAGGTGCAAAGCAACCGAAAGAAGCAACATATTCGCCCTTCTTTCCAAGCTTCTGAGAAGTACCTGTTTTGCCTGCTACTCTGTAGCCTGCAACATAGGCGTTTTTACCTGTACCGGTTGTTACAACAGCTTCCATCATATCTGCAACAGTTGACGCAGTCTGTTCTGAAACAACCTGACGTCTTACGGTGGGCTGAGTCTGATTGATAACATTTCCGTTTTCATCGAGCTGTTTATCAACAACATACGGGGTCATAAGCTTGCCGCCGTTAGCAATTGCGCTGATTGCGGTTACCATCTGAATGGGTGTTACCTGGAATGACTGCCCGAAAGACGAGCTGGAAAGCTCAACTATTCCCATTTTGTTGAGTGAATGATAGTTAACTCCCGCAACCGGCATATTTTCTGCAGGAAGATCGACTCCCGTTCTCTCCGTGAATCCGAACGCTTCAAAATATTCAAAGAATTTGTCTTTTCCGAGCTTCTGACCAACGGTTATAAACAGAGGGTTGCAGGAATTCATAAGACCCTGCTTGAGATCCTGCGTGCCGTGTCCGTCTCTCTTATGACATTTTATTGTTCTGTCGGAAACCTGAATTCTTCCCGTACAAGTATATTTCGCATCGGGAGAATATGCATTTTCTTCAAGTGCCGCAGCAGCGGTAACTATTTTGAAAACAGAACCGGGTTCGTAGGTATCGCTGACGATGAAGTTTCTCCATCTCGAATAAAGCAGATTGTTGCGTGCCGCAGATCTTTCGCTTGCATCCGGATATGCTTCTTCAAGTTCTTTTTTCTCGTCATCCGTCAGATGCTGAGGATTGTTGAGATCAAAATTCTGAAGAGATGCCATCGCAAGAATCGCGCCTGAATTGACGTCCATAACAACACCGTGAGCACCGACACCCTTTGAATCAACATAAACCTGCTCAAGCGCGTCTTCAAGATAGCGCTGAATAACTTCGTCAATGGTAAGCACAAGGCTTGTTCCCTGAACCGAATCATATACAGTTTCAAATTCCTGACTCATGACATCGCTCTTACCGTTCTGCGCCGTTATGAGTCTGCCGGGTGTTCCGGTCAGCACCGTATCATATTCAAGCTCAATGCCGAGCCTTCCGATATCGTCAGCGCCCGTAAATCCGAGAACACTTGACGCAAGATTTCCGTAAGGATAATAGCGCTTCACATCGGGGTCAAGTCCGAGCGCAGAGCTGTAATAAATATGTTTGTCAACGTCTTCATACTTACCCTTGCCGACTTCTTCCTTAACAGTATACGTATAATAACCGTTGAGCAACTTGGTAAGTTCCTCTTTTTCTTCGAACTCTATCTGACGTTTGATTACAAGGTAAGCATATTTATTCTTATCAGCTTTTTCCTTGACTTCTTCAAGCTCGACTCCCGTTATTTCCGAAACCTTTCTGCAAAGATCGTTTTTAAAAGCATCATTATTGATATCTTCAAATCTGTTCGGTCTTATATACAGCTTCCAGACGGATGCGCTTTTGGCAAGCACAGTGCCGTTTGCATCGTAAATAACTCCTCTTTCAGCCGATATCTCAGTATCGTGAAGCTGATTTTCCTCTGCCTTAAGTTTATAAATATCGCCGTCAAAAAGCTGGATTTTCCCAAGATTAAACGATGTTGCGGCAAACATTGTCAGAATCAACACGAATACAAAATACGCACGATTGCGTAATCTTTTTTTAGGCGGTACTTTCTTTTTGGATTTAAAAATATTTAAAAATTTCAAAGTTTTGTCTCCCTCCGGATAAAAAAATCCGCAAAAAATATGTCTAAAAAATATACTGCCCCAAAAATCAGCATACAGAAACCCGATTCCGATGAAAAATACACCGAAAACACTTTCAACCCGCTGAAATTGAGACAGCCTCGACTATAACTTATTAATATGTATATGCTGCTGAAAGCCGTGCATATGCAGACAAAATAAGGTTAGAGCCATCAACCGTCTGCATTGGCTTTTTCTTCAACCGCTTTTCCGTGTGCCATAACCACCCTGTCGCCATCTCTGTCTCCAAAGTAGTGAATCTGGTAACGTTCAAGCTTATGCATTCCCAGAACCGAGACTGCATATGCATCAACCTTCTCGATTGATGCGGATGAGTTAAGCTGCATAACAAGTCTCGTGTTTTCGCTGTTGGCATCGCTGATTTTCGCTTCGTATTCTGCTTTCTTGTTTCCGATAAGAACAAGACTGATTTTCGAAAACAGAACAGCTCCGAAAAGCACTATGAGCGTTGCTGAAACAACGAAAAGCTTCAGCGCACGAAGTACGGAAGAAACTGATTCCTTACGTGCCTTACCGGACGTCTCGGTTTTTTGAGGCTGCGGCTCGGGTTTTTCCTCTATCTGCGGTGCTGCCGATGATTGATTGACAGGCATATCAAAAAGCGAAAAATCATAAGCTTCGCTACGATTAAAGTCTGACATATTTCTTCCTCCTTCCTTTTAATATGACGTGAGCAATAATGTCATCGTCATTCAAACACTTGTGTGACATTTTTCAAATTTACAGTTTTTCTGCCGTCCTGAGCCTTGCACTGCGGCTTCTCGGATTATCGGCAAGTTCTTTTGCGGCGGGTGTAACCGCCTTGAGTACTTTTGCTTTGGGTGCGTTTCCGCAAACGCATACAGGGAAATTTTTCGGGCAGGTGCATCCTTTTGCAAGTGTTGCAAACTGATGTTTCACCGTTTTATCTTCAAGCGAATGGAAAGTAATGATACTCACTCTGCCTCCGGGTTTCAAACATTCAAACATATCACTAACCGCATCGCCCAGCCCAAGTAGCTCCTCATTTATATGGATACGAATTGCTTGGAACGTTTTTCTCGCGGGATGCCCGTCACGCTTTGCCGCAGCCGGCATTGCGGATTTGATTATATCCGAAAGTTCGAACGTCGTTTCAATAGGCTTCTCATCTCTTGCCCTGACAATAGCCCTTGAAATCGACGGGGCGAATTTTTCTTCGCCGTATTCAAAAATAATTCTCTGTAATTCGCTTTGCGAAAGCGTGTTAACAGCCTGAGCGGCGCTCAATCCTTCAAGACTCATTCGCATATCGAGAGGTGCATCATGATGAAACGAGAATCCCCTTGAAGGTTCGTCAAGCTGGTGTGAGCTGACTCCAAGGTCGGCAAGTATACCGTCAACCTCACTCACGCCCAGAGAATTGAGAACAGACCTGATATTAAAGAAATTATCGTGAACAATCGTTACACAGCCGAACGGCAAAAGCCTTTCTTTAAGTATTTCGATTGCCTGTGGGTCTCTGTCGATTGAAATAAGCCGTCCGCCGTCAAGACGTTTTGCTATTTCGCTTGAATGACCGCCGCCGCCCGAAGTGCAGTCGACGTATATCCCGTCAGGTTTTATGTTGAGCGAATCAATTGTTTCAGTAAAAAGTACGGGAATGTGGTGGAATTCATTAGGCTTCACGCTCATTACGTCCTCCTCGGTGCGCTGTAGCTGACGCCCATGAAGAAATCATCATCGTCATCGTCATCGGAATTTTCAGCTTTCCAGTTTTCGGCGTTCCATATTTCCACCCTGTCCATCATTCCTACAAAGTAGGCTTCATCTGTCAGAAAGGCATAAGCTTTGAATTCATCTTTAATGGAAATTCTGCCGGATTTATCGATCGTTACTTTTTCAACCTTGTCCGCAAGACGTCTCTGAGCTTTTTCACGCTTAAGCGGATCATCGAACGAATAAATGAAGGCATAGCTGAAATCTTCCCAGCTTTGCTCTGAAAACAAAAGTAAGCAAGGCTCTTTGTGAATAGACTTCATAAGGATTGCGGTTTCACCGATTTCTTTTCTGAAGCAGGTAGGAAGCGCTATTCTGTTGACCTGGTCGAATCTTCTTGACTCTTTTCCCGCCAAAAGCAACGACATTTCCTTACCTCCTTTCAAAACTTTACCCTTGAGTCTGCATTTTCCCCCAAGTTTACCCTAACGTCTCCTATATTATAATACTAACCCCTATTAAATGCAAGTATTTTTTTCGCTTTTTTCAAAAAATTTTAATGCATTTTCGTTCTTGTATCATCAACAAAATCAATCCACAATATATAGATTTTCGCTGATAAAAAATCGCCGAAAAACTATATTTTTCGGCGGCTTCATCGTTTTATGAAGTTAAAATCAACATATCTTCGGGACTTATATCCGGCTGCAATGCGCAGTTTATTGCCAGAGAGGTCAGCTTTGCAGCTCTTTCAATCATCAGATCAACCTCTTTCGGTGTCACCATCATATTTTCCGACTTGTCAGGAAGTCGGCTTTCATCGATATTTTCCGCAAAATCAAGAATCAGCGTAGCAGCATCCACAACCGTCGGTACTCCGATTGAAATAACAGGCACTCCGATTGTTCTCTCGCTTATTTCAAGCCTTGCATTTCCCACTCCCGAACCGGGAATAATTCCCGTGTTGCACATCTGAATTGTCGTTCCCAATCTGCCGACATCACGTGCGGCAAGTGCATCAACAGTAATAACAACATCAGGCTCAAGCATCTTCACTGCGCCCTTTATCATTTCTCCCGCTTCAGCGCCTGTTTCGCCAAGCACGCCCGTCGAAAACGCACTCACGCACCGCAAGCCGTCAAATCCGGTTTCCTTAAGAAGCTCGCCCGTTATATGTCGCGTTGCGAAAATCATTGATGCGCATTTCGGCCCGAGCGCATCAGGTGTTATTTTCGAATTTCCCAGTCCCGCAACAAGCACGCTCCCTTTATCGGGTATCATTCTTCTTATTTCCTCAGTTACGCAGCCGAGACTTTTATCGATAAACTGTGCATGCTTCGCAAAAGGAGCAACTTCAACGGTAACGTATCTGCCCTTCGGCTTACCGACTGTTTTTTCTCCGCATTCATCCAGAACATCAATACGCGTAACCCTTGCATCGTCAGAATCAAAGCTTTCTATCTTTATGCCCTCAAGATCATTTTCGCTCAATTTTTCGCATCTTTCGAGTGCCAGATCGGTTCTGAAATCCATAATTCAATCTACCTCTTGATTTTTTTTGTAAAATTTGGTATCATTAATTGAAATTTTTAAGAAAGTTTCAAACAATTTTTAAAAAAATATTGCATTTGTCAAAAAAATGTGTTATCATAGTCACCTGTATGAAGAAGGAGGTGTCGTTATGCCCAATATTAAGTCAGCAAAGAAAAGAGTTCTTGTTAACAAGACCAGAGCCGCAAGAAACAAATCACGCAACACAGCTCTTAAAACAGCTATCAAAAAGGCTCATGCAGCCGTTGAAGCAAATGCTCCCGAAGCAAACGCACTTGTCAGAGAGGCAATCAAGAAGGTTGATCAGGCAGCTGCAAAAGGTCTCATCCACAAGAACAATGCTGCTCACAAGAAGTCAGCTCTCGCACAGCTTATAAAATAAGTTCTGTGTGTAACAACTGAAAACGCAGAAATGACCGTGGTTATAATTTTTTATGACCGCGGTTATTAAATTATTGACAACTCGGAACAATTGAGATATAATTATTTCAAATAAAATTTCTCTCGGGAGGTAAATTAAAATGAAGAAAGCTCTTAAGGTTATCGGAATTATCGTTGCTGTTGCCGGTGCAGCTGCCGCAATCTATTTTGCAGTTAAGAAGTATCTTGAAAAGAAGAATGCTGTTGCTGATTGCGAAGAAAACTACGTATCCTGCTCCTGCTGTGAAGAAGCATAAATAAAACTCTTTCCCTTGCCGCAAAGGCAAGGGATTTTTCTTTGCAATTTTCTAAGATTTTATTAATTTCTTTCTGCCTGAGTTGACAAAAAATTTTTTTCAATTAATATATTATTGTACGAATGAATTATTTTTCTTTCGGTTTGGCAACAAACGACGCGAGTATTCCGCAAATAACAGCCACAGTAACTCCTCCTGATGATGCAGTCAGCGCACCTGTCAGAATCCCCCTCACCCCTTGTTCGGCAATCGCTTTTTCAATCCCCTGCGCCATTAGGTAACCAAACCCTGTGAGAGGCACGGTTGCACCTGCTCCGGCCCAATCTGCAAGAGGCTCATAAATGCCCACTGCAGTCAATACCACTCCCGCAATAACAAAAGCAACCAATATTCTTCCGGGAGTCAATTTTGTCAAATCAATCAGCACCTGCCCCACAAGACATATCGCACCGCCCACCGCAAATGCTTTCAGTAAATCAATTATAATATCCGTATTCACCAACCCCTTTTTGTTATTATTGATTTACCTGCGGCTTATATACCGTTTTTTCAAAATTTACTATTGACAAAACAAAAATTTTTCAATAATATTTATATTGTTAATTTTTGAAGAAATAAACACTTTTTTAAAGGAGATTAAGAAATGGTATTCGAAAAACTCAAAAAAATCATCAGTGAACAGCTTGAAGTTGACCTGAGCATTATTGCTGAAGATTCAACAATCGCAGGCGAACTCGGTGCAGACAGCCTCGACCTCGTTGACCTTGCAATGTCAATCGAAGATGAATTCGACATCGAAATTTCCGACGATACTCTTGAAAAGATCAAAACAGTCGGCGATCTCGTCGCTTACATCGAAGACAGAATGTAATCTCAAAATCCGCAACATCTGTTGCGGATTTTTTTGTTTTATGCTACAATATTTCACGGTGGTGATATTATGATTATTAAAAATGCAACGATTTATAATTCTGAATTTGAACCGATCAGATCCGATATTGAAATCGATAACGGAATTATAAAAGAAATAGGTATCAGTGACAAGGACGGTCTTGATTTTTCGGGATGTGTTATTCTTCCGGGATTTATAGATATTCATATCCACGGATGCAACCTCGCCGATGCAACAGACGGAAAAGCCGATTCAGTTGCTAACATGAGCAAATGGCTTGCAAAAAACGGTATAACTTCTTTTTGTCCGACAACAATGACCCTTCCTGCAGACATTCTCAGAAAAAGTTTCGGATACATTGCTGACACAATGGGCAAGGAAGAAGGCGCATACATCCATGGAATAAATATGGAAGGTCCGTTTATCGCACCCGAGAAAAAAGGAGCACAGGACGGCGCACACATTATCAACCCCGATTACGGTCTCTTTTGCGAACTGAATTCGATTTGTCCCGTAAAAGTTGTTGACATTGCACCGGAAAGAGATGGCGCAAAGGAATTCACAGAAAAAGCATCAAAAATATGCTCCGTTTCCGCCGCACACACCACTGCCGACTACGCAAAGGGAAAAGAGGCTTTCGGATGGGGCGTGTCTCACGCAACTCATCTTTACAACGCAATGAGCGGTCTGGGTTCAAGAGAACCTGGCTTAGTCGGTGCCGTTCTTGACAGCGAAGAAATTTTTGCAGAATTAATTTGTGACGGAATTCACATTTCTCCCGCCACGCTGAGAATAACGTTCAAGGCTCTCGGAGAAAACAGAACGGTTGTTATCAGCGACGCAACAATGTCCGCGGGACTTGAAGAAGGCGAATACTTACTTGGCGGTCAGAAGATTTATAAAACAGATGCAGCACGCCTTGCAGACGGCACTCTCGCCGGAAGCAGCACCAATCTGTTTGAAGAATTTCATAATCTGATTAAATTTGGAATACCTCTCAAGCAAGCAATAAAATCGGTCACAATTAACCCTGCCAAAGCAATTAAAGCAGACAAAATTACAGGCAGCATCGAAATCGGTAAGAACGCAGATTTGCTAATTCTCTCAGAGGACTTTTCCGAAATAAAAGGTGTTTTTGTTAAAGGAATCAGAGTTGTTTAAAGCGGATTTGAAGGTATTCTTGCAAACCTGTTTTATATATAATAATATACATTAAATATATGTATGAATATATACAGTAAAGCAAAGACACTTTACAGCAAAAGGCCGTAAAGTATCTTTACTTGCGTGTGTGGATAACTCCGTGGAAAAAGTGGAAAACCTCTGTTGTTTTTTCGAAATATGAATTATAAATGTAAAGTTATCCACTTTACAAGTGCTATTATTCTTATTTCTCATTATTTTTATGCAGTATATACGGTATAAATGTGTGTATAACTTTTGCAAGATTACCCTTTTTAACTTTCATTTTTTAACAAACTGTTAATATGGTATTATAAAAATCAACACTTATTATTTCAGGCAATCATAGATTATGAATGCCTGTTTTTTGTTTAATCACACACAAATATTGTGAATTTTCAACTGTGATTTCGTGTGCAAAAGAAAAGCCCCCTCGGCACGCTGCCGAGGGGGCTTTTG
>JAZNFD010000386.1:0-1608 GCA_045588975.1 Acutalibacteraceae bacterium
CATTTTTCTGCGGAAAGTAGTTGTCGGTATAGTAGCCGACTTCAAGATAGTTTCTGCCCAGACGGGACATATCTTTTACTATTATCGTTGAGATATATCCAAGTTCAATATCCTCAATCATCTGCTGAAATGCGGGACGGTTGAAGTTTGTTCCCGTATATCCGTCATCTACATAAACTCTCGGATTCTGAAAACCGTTATCCTTAGCGTACTTCTGCAATAACTTTTTCTGATTAACCACCGAATTGCTGTCGCCTTCGGTACCGTCATCACGGGATAAACGGCAGTAAAGTGCGGTAAAGCCTTGTTCTTTTTTATCCTTCGACTGCATAGTCCTCCTTTCCGGCAGTCAAACACACATTGTTCGTTTCAAGTATATCTTCATCTGTGTTTACTGTCAAAGGTATGAAATCACTTCTGATAATTCTTTTGATTTTATCATGGAACGTTGTCTGCTTGCTTTTTATGTCATACGGAACAAAACGGGATTCAACCGTATATCTGACACCGTTGATTGTATATTCGTTTGCGCCGCTCGATACGGACTTGATAATTGCAATATTGTTTGGCTTTTTCATTTTGTAATATCCTTCTTTCTTTGATGTTTATCGTAAAATTCAAGTGCTTTGAAAATATGTTCTTCCTTGTCTTTCGGGGTTGAAAATTTGCCGAGAAATTTATCATATTTATCGGAATTCAGTTTCAGAAATTCTTTCTGATTCGGCTTTGCGGTTGTCATAATTTTAAAAATCATATCCATATCAAGACGGTGAATCTGCGAAAGCTGTTTCATTTTCTGCGCCTGCGATAACGACGGAGTACAGTCCTCACTTTGTATTGTTTCGAGCAGATTTTTCTGTTCTTCTTCGGTAAGATATGAGATTTCAACGGCGGGTGTAAATGCAATTTTTCCTTTATCAACCATATCCGAAAGCTCGGGGATAAGATGAGTGAGTCGGATGTATCTTTGAACCTGTCTGCCGCTTTCTGACTGTGAGATAAATTCGGCACTTTTCAACTTGTCGACAAGTTGTCGCGAAGTTGATTTGCCCTGATGCGATATGGCATCCATTTTCATTTTGAATGCCTTTGCTTTTTCGCTCGGCGGGATATTCTCACGTTGCAGGTTGCAGTCAACAACCGCAATCGTTGCGGTATCTCTGTCGATGGCATAAATTAAAGAAGGTACCGTTTTCAGCCCTGCTTTCTTTGCTGCACGGAGTCTTCTGTGACCCGAAATAACCTCATATTCATCTTGCGTGTTTTCCTTTGGTCTGACAATTAACGGGTTTATGATTCCGTTTTGCTGTATGCTTTCGATGAGCATATTCATTTCATCGTTATCGGGTACGCTGAACGGGTGTCCCTCAAACTGATGAAGCTTTTCAATGGGTATATTTACTGTTGATTCTGACATTAAATCTTCCTTTCATTATTCAATATTCCGTTCCTGCTTTTTGTAAGCGGAACGGTTGTTTTGAGCCGTCAGTTTCTTCGCTTCTTCGAGGCGTTTGAGAACAGACGGCTTTTCGTTTACTTTATGTTCCAGAGCCTGAGTTACGATGTATCGGATTTCTTCAAGCTCTCGGAGTTCGGATTGGTGGATGG
>JAZNFD010000387.1:0-2302 GCA_045588975.1 Acutalibacteraceae bacterium
AACGGCTATATCGGAAGCCAGAACGGCATATATGAAAAAGACGGCAGAAGCCACTCTGCAATTATGCTTCTGACATCTTCCGACGGACTGAATTTTGAATTCAAAAAAACTCTCGTTGAACCCGATATGAGCGGTTCAAACGGCTGGATGAAGCAGTTTGTTTATGCAAGCCATCTCGTCAGACACGGCAACACTCTGCGTCTTTATTTTAACGCAAGGGACACATCAGATATGCTCAGAGGACGTGAATGCATCGGCTTCGCAGAAGCAGAAATATAAAACACAAAAAACGGATGTGCCGAGCACATCCGTTAATTTTTTAACCAAGGTCGGGTTCGTCATCAAGCAACACCGCAGGCTTTTTGTAGCCTTCGAGTTCAAGAACAACGATTTCATTTTTGCCTTCCCTGAGGAAAGGTGCGGGCAGATAAGCCGAGCGCTGAGGGCCTACCTCCCAATGTCTTGAAAGAACTCTGTTGTTGACAATGATAATACCCTTTTTGAAACCGGGAAGCTTCACGAAGGTGTCACAGCATTCGTCAACCTCAAATTCGGCTTTGAGGAGAACGGGTGTGCCGTCGAATTCGGGAACGCTCTCCTTGAAATCAACTCCCGAAACATCATCAAGCGGAAGCGGATAGTTCTTCCAATGGTAAACAAAGTTATTGCCGAAGCCGATGCCCTGAGTGATACCCTTCGCATCCTTAAGCTTTGCGCCGTAATTGACTCTGCCCATATTTTCAACAAGCACCGCAAGCTCTGCGCCTTCTTTTTCAATCTCAACCGAATTCTTGGGCTCGATGTCGTTTCTGTACTGGATGCCGACAAATTCTCCGTTGAGGTAGATATAGCCTCTGTCGTGAACGTCCTGAAGGCGAACCTTCTGCGAGTCTCTCGGACCTCTGACAAAAGCTTTATAAAGTACAAATCCGTAACCCTGGTCGAGGTTTTCCATTGTCAGAGGCATAACAGATTCAACAGGTGTTGAAAGCACGTCAAGATTATCAAAAAGCTTTGCCGAATGTGTGAACTCAATTTCACCGTACTTTTTCTTCTTTATCGGAGCAGGCATTTCAACCTCGGGAATGGGTGCGTATTTTGAAATGACTTCTCTGAATTTATAATATTTTTCGGTAAGCTCGCCGTTTTCATTTACGGGAGCATCATCGTCATAGCTCGAAATGGTCGGCTCATATGCATCGTAATCGTTCGCGCCGTTCATGTAGCCGAAGTTTGTGCCGCCGTGGAACATATATGCCGAAAGGCTTGCGCCCATCGAAAGAATCTCATCCATTGCATCCGCCGCATCCTGCGGGTCACGGCTGTGATGGTCTTCGGTCCAATGGTCAAACCAACCGTTCCAGAATTCGGTGCACATAAGAGGTCCGTCGGGCTGATATTCACGAAGTCTTGCAAACTGCTCCTTGGCTCTCGAGCCGAAATTTGCGGTTTTGTGGATTTCGGGGACCGTTCCGCCCGTAAGCATCTGATATTCCGCACCGTCGGATGTGAAGAACGGCACTTCGATTCCTCTGTCAGCCATACCCTTTGCAATATAGCGGATGTACTCACTGTCATCGCCGTAGCTACCGTACTCATTTTCAACCTGAACAAGAATGATGTTGCCGCCCTTGGTTATCTGATGCTTGGCGATTCTGGGAATGAAATCGTCATAGAATCTGTCAACAGCCGCAAGATAATCCTTGTCCATGCAGCGAAGCGCCATTGAATCGTTCTTGAGAAGCCACCAGGGCAGACCGCCGAAATCCCATTCGGAGCAGATATACGGACCCGGACGCACAATGGCATAAAGTCCGAGCTCTGCAGCGATTTCAAGGAATTTTTCTATATCGAGCATATCAGAATAATCAAAAACGCCCTCTTTCGGCTCGTGAAGATTCCACGCAACATAGGTTTCAACCGTGTTGAAGCCGCAAGCCTTGAGCTTTATGAGTCTGTCGCGCCAATATTCTGCGGGCACTCTAAAATAGTGAATCGCGCCGGCAATGATTCTGAAATCTTCGCCATTAAGCTTGAATCCGTCTTTTTCGATAGCAAATGTGTTCATTTTTACACCTTCCTTAGAGTGGCGGAAGTAACCCGAACTGTGTTTTTTATCGGATGATTTCCGTCTTTTCTTCGTTAAAATACTCGCAAATCTGTTAAGGATTTGCTCCGTTTTGTGCCTTGATAAGCCAAAAATCCTCACGATAAAAAATCTTCGACCTGAAAGCGAAAGATTTTAAAATGATTTTTGGCGGTTGAGTGAGCAGGAAGGCTGACGCCTTTCAATCACGAAACG
>JAZNFD010000388.1:0-4868 GCA_045588975.1 Acutalibacteraceae bacterium
TGAATTCGTACTCATCGGATTCAAAGAAAAAGAATGGGCTGAAAAACTGTTATAATTAAACACAGCATCAGAAAAGGACAGTGAATAAATCACTGTCCTTAAAAATTTTACTGATATACTACTGTTTCTCCGAAAAACAGATTTCTGAAGAATGCAATTATTTTCTGGAAGAAGCCGTCTTTTACATCTACATATTCCGAATCGGATATTTCCTTTCCGTTTTTATCCAGCATAATATATCCGTCTGCATCTACAGCTTTAACGGTTACAGTACAATCTTCACGACATGTCAAATAAGCTTCCTCACCCGTAACACCGCCATATTGACCGTCTATATACCATGCAATAAAACCGCCATCAGGTAAATTTGTTGCTTTTGCCGTAAGAGCAAGCACAACATCATATTTCTGCGTTGTTGTTCCGGGGTTATTGACAATTGCAACATCGGGATAAACAACAGGCTCATCGGGGTCAACTGCAGGATCATCGGGATCAACTGCAGGGTCATCGGGATCAACTGTGGGATCATCGGGATCAACTGCAGGGTCATCGGGATCAACTGCAGGGTCATCGGGATCAACTGCAGGGTCATCAGGATCATCGGGATCTGTTGTTCCGGGAACTTCCAATCTGTCATAAAGCTGATTAAAACCGAAATTTCCGAGAGAAATTCCGAGATCTGACAAAAGAATAATACACCAGTAATTCAAACCTATACCGAAAAATGTTTCCATAAATGAAGCAAGCGAAGCGTTGCTGACAGAATAACCGGCCTCATTATACAGGCTGAAACTGATGGTATTGTAATAAGTCGATGGATAAACCGTTGCATAACCGCGAATCTCATATCCGTTGGCAGTAAAATCCGCTATTGAAACAACCTCATATCCGTATGCTTCGGTTGGTTCGAGTCTCATCTGAATAAGAATGTCAGGATCAACAACGGAATCATGACTAAAACTGCAGAACAATACGCTCTCATCCAAATCATATACGATAGCACTGGTTACTGTGTTTAACCCTGTACTGGTAACTTGTGAAATGTAATAACTGTTGCCCGAGGAAGAATATGTGCCGTACTTAAGCAAATAATTTTTCACATAATTATAGCTGTTTGCATCCTGTTTGGAATTATTTGAACCGAAAATTTTATTGGGTCCTTTTAAAAGACTGTCTTCATTGTCATCCTCGATGGTGCCCTGATAATTTAATAATTTCTCATAACAGATTTCGTTTTCGTCTGTTTCAACTGCATAAACAGGAGTAAGACCGGCTGTCAAAGCAAGAACGATTGCCATTGCAAACGCAAAAATTTTCTTAAAAGAACTTTTCATTTTTATCTTTATCACCTTTCATTAAATAATTTTGTGGTTTACCAATCACACCTCCTGCTTCCGCAACGCACATAATTATCCCACAAAATAAAAATGTGCCAAACTGTCAGATATTATAGCAAATCCTTCCCGAAATTTCAATACATTAAAGTGATAAATTCCGCATATTATTAAATTTTACCATAATGTTACTGACATATAGAAAAACCGAACCTCCGCAAAACAGCGAAGATCCGGTTTTCTTTATTTATTCTTATACTGATAGCATCTTACATAGTCCACCTTGAATTCAGCAGGCCAGTTTTCATCGGGAGTTTTATCGATTTCGCCCGTACCGTGGCGGTCTGAGAACTGAACACCGTTTTCACCCGCAAATTCGCAGGAAAGAAGAAGATATTCGGGATTCTTCGAAACTCCGCCCGCAGAAGTACGTCCCGTTTCAACACCGTTGATATAGAAGATATATTCGTTTTCGTTCCACTCAACGCCGTAGGTGTTATATTCTTCATAAGGGTCATTTTCTATAAACATCTTGCCGACTGCAACTCCGCTGTGAGTCGCCTCGTCATAGCCGTCATAATGAATACCCGTTGAAATTGCATCGTTGCCCCACCAATGGTCTTTGTAATAAAACGATTCAAAAACATCGATTTCCGTGCCGTCTTCGCCCGAATTATTAACGTTATAGACACCTTCATTCATCATCCAGAATGCGCTCCACATACCCGTTGCGGCAGGTAAAATACAGCGCACCTCAAAATAGCCGTAGCATTGTTCATATTTATCACGGGTTGTGACCTTGCCCGTATACCAGCCGGGCTTATATTCCGGCATATCGATGCCTGAATCAAGATAGTGATTTTCGGGAGGTGTTTCGAGATATTCGGCTCTGATAACGAGATTTCCGTCCTTAACGCTGACCATATCTTCGTGCCAGTATCCGCCCTTACGCTCGGTTATCCACCACGAAAAGCCCCACTTGTCTCTGTCAAGCTCCGTGCCGTTGAATTCGTCACTCCAGACAAGGTCAAATTCGTTAAGATTGATCACCTTACCCTGCGGCATTTTGCCGAGATCAAGCATACCGGGCAATTGAGGGTTAACCGCCATAAGAACCGCAATAATAATTTTAAGAATTGATTTAATCATACGGATGCTCCCTTTGTTTTATTCCGCTTCGAATGCATTTGACTGAATCTTCATTCGGCAGATGTCATACACACAAAGTCTGAGTGCATTGCCGAAGCCTATCGGGTCTTTTGCATATGCAAGCTTCATTGAAATAATCGTCTGCGGTGCGGAAATGACATAAAGCATTGTCAGAATTCCGCTGTTGCGTGCATAAACGGCAAGCGCGGGGTCGAGATAGCCTTCGCCCGTCAGGTCTATGCTTGCGTCGGTAATAACAAAGCCGTCAAATCCCCACTCATTTCTCAAAAGGTCAATAAGGAGTGCAGAGCTTCCGCCGCACCATTGATCACCGATTCTGTTATATGCCGACATAATGCCCTTTGCGCCGCCCTCTTTAACCGAAATTTCAAACGGTTCGAGATAAAGTTCACGGAGCGACTGTTCGTTAAGCCATGTATAAAGACCGTTGGACTGTCTGTTGGTTTCCTGGTCGTTTGCGGCAAAGTGCTTCACGGTGACGATAATTCCGTGAGACTGCACGCCTCTTGTGACTGCCGCCGACATCTTACCCGAAAGAAGAGGATCTTCGGAATAGTATTCGTTATTTCTGCCGCCCTGAGGACTGCGGTGAAGGTTGCATCCCGGTGCATACCACACGTGTGTGCCGAGCTGCACACCCTCTTCTCCGATTATGCTGCCGAAATCCTCTGCAAGCTCATCATTCCAAGTGCAGGCAAGAGCTGTTGCAACGGGGAATGCAAGACCGCAATCGGTATAGAGAAGTCCGCCGCTGCCCTTGATGCAGGAAGGCCCGTCATTATCGGAGGTTGCGGGTATGCCGAGTCTGTCAAGACCCGTTGTTTCATATCCGCAGTCTGCAACGAGACTTATCATTTCATCAACCGTCAGCTGATCAAGAAATGCGTCCCAGAGAGTTTCATCCTTTGCAACATCGCTGAGAGTTATAACTCCGTCCTTATATCTGACACCCGTCCTGGGTTTCTCTCCTCCGGTTGTCGGATCGGGTCTTTTATCGCTGTTAAGCACGGCACTTGTTGCCTTATAATTCTCGGGAGGAGCGGGATATGTTTCTTCGGGGTTTGAGCGTGAGAAATAAGTGAGGTCACCTTCCGCAAAACCGAAAAGATTTTTCACTTCATTTCCCGAAACAGAGTCTGTTTTATACACAACTTTTTCAGGAACATTGTATTTATATGTTTTAACGATATCTCTCACATCGTGTGCAACGTGAATTTTGTATTCACCCTTATCAAGTACCCAGGCTTGTTCGGTTTCGGAGTCATACGATGCCATGTCTTCGATATCAAAAGATAATTCGAGAGTTTCGCTCTTACCGGGTGCAAGTTCTTTTGTTTTTGCGTAAGCGGCAAGTTCAATTGCACTCTTTTCGATTCCGCCTTCATAATACGGAGCTGAGAAATAAAGCTGAACAACATCTTTACCCGCAACATCGCCCGTGTTTTTTACATTGACTTTAACCGTTATTTCATCTTTATCACAGTCGAATGATTTTACGCTCCATTCAAAACCGGTATATGAAAGACCGTAGCCGAAAGGATACATAACTTTTTCGGGTGCAAAAGTTTCGAAATATCGGTAACCGACATAAATTCCTTCACTGTAATTTACAAAATACTTCGGAATTCCGAAAACACCCTTATACATATAATTACCGAAATTTTCGGATGCGGGATGGTCTTCGATATCATAAGAAATTGTATCAACAAGCTTACCCGAGGGATTCACTTCGCCCGAAAGAACCTTGCCTACGCTGTCTGTACCAACCTCACCGGGCAGCCACATAATCATCGCCGCTTTGATGCTGTCGTAATCCTCGAGCCACGAAATATCCATAATATTTGAAATGTTGAACACAACGATTACATTTTCAAACGCACCGCAAACTCTGTCAATCATCTTCTTTTCGTCATTGTTGAGATTGAGCTGCTCAATGCTGAGGTCCTTCATCTCGGTACCTACCCTGCCGATAACTATGATAGCGGTATCGGAATATTCAACGGCGTTTTTCATCGCTCTGTCGCTTATTAATCCGACAGGCATTTCGGACTGTCCTCCGCCGAAAAACTGCTTGAGAACAGTTACGACATAGCTGAGAATACCAAGGTCAATCAGAGTACCCGCATAGGAAGCATAGGCTCTGTAAAGCTCTTTGTTATATTCAATGCCTGCGTTGGTCAGCGCATCGTAAAAGTCTATGGCATCCGACGAACGGACTGCACCCGAGCCTGCCGCACCCGCAAATGCAATCGAACACGATGCCGCACCGAAAACATTGACTTTTTTATTCTTCAGAGGAAGAATATCATCTTCGTTTTCAAGAAGAACAATTCCTTCGGATTCAATTTTCTTTGCAATTTCAAC
>JAZNFD010000389.1:0-2960 GCA_045588975.1 Acutalibacteraceae bacterium
GCCCACAGAACGACATGGCTACGATCCGACTTAAGAAAAGAAAGCCGAACCCGAGGCAAAGGCAGAAAAGACCGAAAAGAAAGCTGAAAAGAAACCCGAAAAGAAGGCAGAGGAAAAGAAACCCGCTCCCGCTGATAAGAAAGAGCAGAAGCAGGATAAGAAGCCCGAGAAGAAGCCTGAGCAGAAGAATGCTCAGCCTTCAAAGCCCGGCAAGCTTCCTCCCATGCCCCAGAAAAAGCAGCCTAAAGCCGAAGAGGTCAAAGAAAACAAACCCATGCAGTCCAGAACAAAGGGCGAAATGCGTACCATCGACACCCGTGCCGATAACGTTGACCTCGAAAAATATAACGAGAGATATGAAAATATCGCTCCCGAAAACAAAACAAAGCAGCACGAGGGCGCAGTTAAAAAGCAGAAGCTCAAGCAGAAGAGCCAGCAATACAGAAAGCAGGGCGGTATGCGCTCCTCAAGACGCGAAACAGAAGCTGAAAGACTCAAGAGAATTGCCGCAGAAAGAGCAAAGAAGCCTCAGATGCTTCTCAAGCTTCCCGAAGAAATCACAGTCGGCGAGCTTGCAGCAATGCTCAAGATGACCGCAGCAGAGGTTATCAAGAAGCTCTTCACCCTCGGTCAGATGGCAACAGTCAACGAAGTGCTCGACTACGAAACCGCCGCAATCGTTGCGGAAGAGCTCGGCGCAAAGGTTGAAAAAGAAGTTGTTATCACAATCGAGGACAGAATCATCGACGACCACATCGACGATGAAAGCGAGCTTATCGCAAGAGACCCTGTTGTTGTTGTTATGGGTCACGTTGACCACGGTAAGACTTCACTTCTCGACGCAATCAGAAACACATCCGTTACCGCAACCGAAGCAGGCGGTATCACTCAGCATATCGGTGCTTACAGAGTTGGCCTCAACGGTCAGAAGATAACATTCCTTGACACACCCGGTCACGCCGCATTTACATCGATGCGTCTGAGAGGCGCAATGGCAACGGATATCGCTATTCTCGTTGTTGCCGCAGATGACGGTATCATGCCCCAGACAATCGAAGCTATCAACCACGCAAAGGCTGCAGGTGTTCAGATTATTGTTGCCATCAACAAGATGGATAAACCTGCCGCAAACCCCGACAGAGTTCTTCAGCAGCTCACAGAGCATGAGCTTGTTCCCGAAGAATGGGGCGGCGAAACAATCTGCGTTCCCGTTTCGGCACACACAAGAATGGGTATCGATTCACTTCTCGAATCAGTCCTTCTCGTTGCTGAAATGCAGGAACTCAAGGCTAACCCCAACCGCTCGGCAAAGGGCGTTGTTATCGAAGCGAAGCTTGACAAGGGCAGAGGCCCCGTTTCAACCCTTCTTGTCCAGAACGGTACTCTCAAATCGGGCGACATCATCGTTGCAGGTACTTCCGTCGGCCGTGTAAGAGTCATGATTGACGACAAGGGCAGAAAAGTCAACGAAGCAGGGCCTTCGGTTCCCGTTGAAATTATGGGTCTTGCGGAAGTTCCTCAGGCTGGCGACGGCTTTGACGCAGTTAACGACGAGCGCCTTGCAAGAGAACTTGTTGAGCAGAGAAAGAACAAAGCTAAGGAAGAGCAGTTCAAGGAATTCCAGAAGGTTACTCTTGATAACCTCTTCGCTTCAATTCAGGAAGGTCAGCTCAAAGACCTCAATATCATCATCAAGGCGGACGTTCAGGGCTCGGCAGAAGCTGTCAAGCAGAATCTTACCAAGCTTTCCAACGAAGAAGTCCGCGTTAAGGTTATCCACAGCGGCGTAGGCGCAATTGTTGAAAGCGATGTTATGCTTGCAAACGCATCAAACGCTATCATCGTCGGCTTCAACGTAAGACCCGACAACGTTGCGGCTGAAGTTGCAGAGCGTGACGGCGTTGAAATCAGAACTTACAGAGTTATCTACGAATGCATTGAAGAAGTTGAGGCAGCTATCAAGGGTATGCTTGCTCCCAAGTTCAGAGATGTTGATATCGGTAAGGCTGAGGTACGTCAGGTTGTTAAGATTTCATCAGTCGGCAACATCGCAGGCTGCCACGTCATCAACGGCAAAATCACCAGAGGTGCAAAAATCAGAGTTGTCCGCGACGGCTTTGTTATTGCAGAAGACGAAATGGCTTCACTCCGCAGATTCAAGGACGACGTTAAGGAAGTTGCTTCGGGCTTCGACTGCGGTATCGGTCTTAACAAGTTCAACGATATCAAGGAAGGCGATATCTTTGAAGCCTTCATCACAGAGGAGTACAGAGATTAATGGCAGGATACAGAATTGACAGAGTGTCCGAAGATATAAGAAGAGAAATAGCCGCAATAATGCGTGAGCTCAAAGACCCGAGAATTCAGGGTATGCTCACCGTTGTCAACGTTGAAGTCAGCTCCGATGCTTCCTTTGCGAAGGTTTATGTCAGCGCAATGGAAGGCATCGAGACCGCAAAGCTTGCAGTCAAGGGTCTGACCAGCGCAACGGGCTATATCCGCAGAGAGGTCGGCAAAAGACTTCATCTGCGCAAAACTCCCGAGCTTAAGTTTGTTGCCGATGACTCAATTGAAAAAGGTATGGGCATCGCAAGAATGATCGGGGATATCAATTCGGAATCAAACAATGAAGAGTAAGGAGCGTCAATTATGAGAATTGACCTGCGCGAAACTGCAAATATACTTCAGAGCTATAATAAAATCCTTCTTTTATGCCACTCACATCCCGACGGTGACACTCTCGGCAGCGCAACTGCGCTCGCTCACGCGCTTTCGGCAAAAGGCAAAAAGATAAGGGTTGAATGCTCTGACCCTATTCCCAAGGACTTCGGATTTATGTTTGAAGGTCTTGCAGACGACGAATTTGAACCCGAACTTATCGCTGCAATCGACGTTGCGGATATCAAGCTTCTCGGCAGAGATTCAAGTCGGAGGCCAAGCGGTCTTAGGAAGACAACACT
>JAZNFD010000390.1:0-3006 GCA_045588975.1 Acutalibacteraceae bacterium
GATGCAGGAGGATTTAAGACTGCCTCTGCCGATTCTTCCTCTGAGCTGATGAAGCTGCGACAGACCGAATCTTTCTGCGTTTTCAATGACCATTATAACGGCATTCGGCACATCGATGCCGACTTCGATTACGGTTGTTGAAACGAGAAGCTGAGTTTCACCGCTTGCAAAAGACTCCATAACCTCACGTTTTTCCGCCGGTTTCATTTTACCGTGAAGCAGACCGACGCGGAATCCTTTGAAGAATCCGTCGGAAAGCTCTTTGTGAAGCTTGGTTGCGGCAGCAAGTTCGGTTTCTTCGTTTTCTTCAACCATGGGGCAGACTATATAACCCTGCAGTCCGTCGCAAAGATGTTTTTTTATGTAGCCGTAGGCTCTTTCGCGGATTTCCGAATTAACAAGAAATGTTTCGATTTTCTGACGTCCCTTGGGCATTTCATCAAGAATGCTGAGGTCAAGGTCGCCGTAAATAATTAATGCAAGAGTTCGGGGGATTGGAGTTGCGGACATAACCAGAGTATGCGGGTTGTTGCCCTTTGAAGAAAGCGTACTCCTTTGATTTACACCGAATCGATGCTGTTCGTCGGTAACGGCAAGAGCAAGATTGCTGAATTTGACATCTTTTTGAATCAGTGCGTGAGTTCCGACTACGAGGTCATAATCGCCGTCCTTGAGGGCGGCTTTTATTTTTTTCTTTTCCGATGCGGGTGTTGAACCGGTAAGAAGTGCGATGCTTATATCAGTGTCTTCAAACATTTTGGTAAGAGTTTTATAATGCTGCATTGCTAGGACTTCCGTAGGAGCCATAAGTGCGCTCTGATAACCGTTTTTGGAGCAGTTGTAGATGAGTGCCGCACTTACTGCGGTTTTACCCGAACCGACATCTCCCTGAAGAAGTCGGTTCATAGGGATATTGACCATCATATCCGCCGTTGCTTCTTTGATTGCCCGTTTCTGTGCACCTGTAAGCTCAAACGGGAGAAGTGAAAAATATTCTTCCGTAAAGTCCTTTTGCATTGAAAGTGCGGTTGAATGTCTGTTTTTTGTTTTTAACCGCATCATACCCAGCTCAAGCAGAAAAAGTTCCTCAAAAATAAGTCTTCTGCGGGCTTCCGAAAGCATATCTTCGCTTTCAGGGAAATGAATATTTCTGAGAGCGCCTTCAAGATTCAGAAGGCAATAGGCATTGCGTATGTCTTTCGGGATTGGATCTTCTATTTTATCGCACGAATCAAATGCGGCTTTTATAAGCTTTTCGATTGCTCTTGAATTCAATCCGGCTGTCTGAGGATAAATCGGACGCATGCCGCTTTGGTCGGTGACTTCTTCGAATTCGGGTGAAGTCATCTGACGGTAATAGCCTTTACCAGTTATTTTTCCGAAAAAAAGATATTCTTTACCTTGTTCGATTTTGGCGGCGGCATATTTATTGTTAAAAAATGTTATATCAAGCAGACTTTCGCCGTCCGTGACTTCTGTTTTATATAAGGTCATACCTTTGCGGATTACATGCTCCTTGCAGGGCATACCTGCAATTGCTCTGATACAAACCGTTTCGTTCAAGGGGGCATATTTTATGGGGACGATTTTGCTCCAATCCTCATAAACACGAGGGTAAAAGGTCAGCAAATCCCAAAGAGTGAAAATGCTGAGCTTTGCAAGCATTGCGGCACGTTTTTCACCCACGCCTTTGAGATATTTGATGTTTGCGTTAAGATTCATACTTTACTCCACAGAAATAATATAATAATAGAGCGGTTGGTCGCCTTTGTAATATTCGATTTCGATGTCACCGTATTGTGCAAGAACGATGTTGACAACCTTTTCTGCATTATAGTCGTCCGTATCTTTGCCGTAAATCAGTGAAACGTTTTTCTTGCCTGATTTTTCAAGCAGATGAATAATTGTTTTTGCGGCTGTTGATTCGGGCGTTTCGCTGACTGAAATGATGTTGTCGCCTTCCAGTCCGAGAATCTGACCTCTGTAAAAGGTTTTTCCGTTAAAGCTTCCGTCCCTTGCGGCATAGGTTACGGCGCCGCTGAAAATTTCTGATGCGGTGCGTTCCATTTCTTCGACATTCTTTTCGGGAGGAAACTCCGGATTAAACGCTCTTGCGGCGGCGATGCCTTCGGGGATGGTTTTTGTGTTATTGACCCACACTTTTTTATTGCTCATTGCAGCAGCACGCTTTGCGGCAAGAACGGTGTTTTTATTGTTGGGCGAAATAAAAACATTATCGCTCGGGCAGTTATTGACCGCTTCAAGAATATCACCCGCACTCGCATTCATCGTTGGGGGACATTCGAGAGCTGTGACTCCGATATTTTCTTCAAGAAGTTTTTTTGTGCCTTTTCCTGTACAAAGACTTATCATTCCGCAAGAGGGGATGTTTTTTGTCTTGGACTGAATCCGCATATTGTCTATTTTTATGTCGTTTAATTCGCCGATTTCAAGAGCCTTTGCGAGTGCTTTGTCGGGGCGGTTTGTATGAACATGGACCTTGATTATTCCCGAATGTTCAATCGCGGCAGAGCAGTCACCGATATCGGTAAGAAAGCGGCGAAAATCGGTTATATCATTGTTTTTTGCATTGTTTATTAAAAATTCGGTGCAATAAGTGAATTCAATATTCTGATTATCCTCAAAAGTTTTCTTCGGTTTTATGAGAGTGATTTTTTCGCTTTCTGAAGGGGATTTCAACATCCCTTCCATAATATAAACAAGACCCTGACCGCCTGCATCAACAACGCCGTGTTTTTTCAGTATCGGTAAAAGATTCGGAGTTGATTTGAGTGATGCTTTTGCGCCATCGACTGCGGCTGCAAAGGTTTCGGCTGCACTCATTCCTTTTTTTGCGGCACTTACGGCTTTTGATGCGGCAATGCGGATAACGGTCAGCATTGTGCCCTCTACGGGCTTTTCTATTGCGGCATATGCTTCGTCGCATCCCATCTCAAGACCTTTTGCAAGCGACATGGCATCAATGTAATCAAGACCGTCCGTGCT
>JAZNFD010000391.1:0-2770 GCA_045588975.1 Acutalibacteraceae bacterium
CTTCGACGCGTTCGAAGTTCTCGGCGGCGAAAACTACTATGAACACAACGGATTCCAGACTCATAAATACTATGAAATCAAGGCTCAGGGATATGATTTTCCCATCGTCGGCAGCACCGACAGCCACAGTTCAATAAATAATGTAAATGCATACGTTGCATCAACAATGGTGTTCTCACCCAAGAACGAAAGAGTTGCCATCATCAATTCAATCAAAGATTATTACTCAATTGCAATCGACGGAATCAGCAAGGAATTCAGGCTTGTCGGCGATTTCAGACTTGCACGTTATGCTACATTCCTTCTTCAGGAATACTTCCCGCTTCACGATGACCTCTGCTACGAAGAAGGCAGAGCAATGAAGGACTACGCTTGCGGTATTGAAGGCGCAAAAGAAACCCTTGAATTCATCAGCGGAAGAATTCAGAAGCAAAGAGAAAAGTATTTTGCATTTTAACAGGAGGTAAAAAACAATGGCTAAAGAACGCTCACTTGAAGCTGCCGAGTTTCAGCATCCCAATAAAATCGGCATCAAGGAAGGCATAGGCTATATGCTCGGCGACGCAGGAAATCTGTTCGTGCTCACCTATGTTTCATCATTTCTTAAAGTATTCTACACAGACGTTTTAAAAATCGCAGAAAGCAAGGTTGCAACCCTCTTCCTTGTAACAAGACTCTGGGACGCGGTCAACGACCCGATGTGGGGCGCACTTGTCGCAAAGAAAAAGCCTAATAAAGACGGTAAATTCAGACCGTATCTTAAATGGCTTTCAATACCGCTCGGTATTTCAGCAATGCTTTGTTTCGTTGATTTCAGAACATTCACATCGAGCAATGCAATGGTGCTCCTGTTTGCATACATTACATACATCATTTTCGGTATGCTTTACACAGGAATGAACATTCCCTTCGGCTCACTCGCATCCGTTATCACCGATGACCCCGACGGAAGAACGCTTCTTTCAACCTTCCGCTCAATCGGCGGCGGTCTTGGCGGCGCCGCTCCTCTTCTTATCGCTCCTTTCATCATCTACAAAACAGTCGGCGTTAACAGTGAAGGCGTAGCCGTTGAAGCAGCGGATGCAAACGGTATGATGATTTTCGGCGTCATAATGGGTGTCCTTTCGATTATTTTCTATTTTGCTTGCTTCAAAACAACCAAGGAACGCATTCCCTCGGAGGCAGACCCCAAGGTTGATATGAAGAAAACTTACCTCGGAATGCTTAAAAGCAGACCCTTTGTTACTTGTGCTCTCGCAGGTGTTCTCATCAGCGGTCAGCTTCAGTTTGCATCTCTCAACCAGTATCTCTATAAAAACTATTTTGAAAACACCAGTCTCTCCGTTATCGGTACCATTGCAAACTATCTGCCTATGGTAATTATGATTCTCCTTATGCCCAAGCTTGTTAAAAAGTACGGTAAAAAAGAGCTTTGCGGAGTCGGAACATTCTTTGCAGCTCTCGCATCAATCCTTATGTATTTCATTGTTCCCAAGTGCGACAGACTCACAAGCGCACCCGTTGTATTTATGATATTCCTCTTTATCATCGGCTTCGGTTATTCATTCGTCAGCATCACAAACTGGGCTGTTGTTGCCGACGTTATCGACTATCAGGAATATAAGACCGGCATCAGAAGCGAAAGCGCAATCTATGCCGTTTATACCTTCTGCCGCAAGCTCGGTCAGACAGCTGCAGACACCGGCGGACTTCTCCTTCTCAACAAGGTTGCAGGCTATGACGGCGCAACTATGGGCGACAAGGGTTATATCCCCGAGGTTGGTGAAGGAATCCTCTTTGTTTGCACAGTTATTCCCGCAATCGTTTACACTCTTGTATTCATCCTTATGCAGTTCGGTTATCCCCTTAACAAGAAGAATCTCGAGCCTGTTTATTCTTATGTTAGAAAGGCAAGAGGCGTAACAGAAAACGCAAATGCATAATTTCCTATAAAATAGTAAAGCCATACAAGCTGAAATCAGCTTGTATGGTTTATTTTTTATTTCGAACTGTATGACGATAATATTTCAATTATATCCTTTTCATCAGTTTGAAATATTCGCCGTTTTCGTCTGCACCGTTAAACAGCACTTCGTCAGAGCTGAATTTTCTGTATAATTTCAAAGCATTTACATTATGTTTATCAACACCGATTGTCATTTCTTTAAATCCCATTTCTTTTGCTTTTTCAATGTGAAAAGCAAGGATTTCACTGCCTATGCCACGATTGCGATAATCTTTTTTTACAATCATTCTCGAAACATATACTCTGTGATTCGGAACGGTGTAATCAGGGTCACCTGTGTAAAAAAACAAATGCACCCTCACCGATAAATTTACCGTTGATTTTATAAATAAATACAAAACGGTTGCCCGACTTTATTTCTTCAAGCCATTTGTCGATAAGAGGTTGAGATTTCATATTACAGATGTTTGAACATTTATAATAATCTTCAATAACCGTATTTGCAAAAACATTATATTTCATATCATTATCACTCAAGCACTATTTTCAACAAATAATATTTATAAACTATTTATAAAACAAAAAACCGCCTCTGTTGAGACGGTTAATAATCAAAGTATTCAATACACCCTGAAAACTGAACAAAGATTGGATTGAAGTAATGAGAAGTACTAGAAAAACATTGGTCAAGCCCTCGACCTATTAGTATTGCCAAGCTGAACGTGTCACCACGCTTACACATGCAACCTATCAACCTCATAGTCTATGAGGGGTCTTACTAGCTTACGCTATGGGATATCTTAT
>JAZNFD010000392.1:0-5230 GCA_045588975.1 Acutalibacteraceae bacterium
ATTTGCACCGACAGGTGTGAGTCTTGCTTTTTTATGGGGGTCGAAGGACGAGCGGTACAGAGCAACAGTCCAGTGGACTGTTGTGACCGCGAGCGACCAAGCGACCGCAGTCGCGCGAGTCGACTCCCATCGGGTCCACCACATTGGAGAAATCCGAACTTAATGCCAATCGGCAATGGGTTCGGATTTTTTTTGTTTTATGTTTTGCTTACCTTACTTTTTATTCGGCAGGTTATGCACAGCGGATTATTCAGAAACTCCGCATCTTTCGGCATAATGGCGTCATTCATAACAACGGTAAATTTTTTGCCGCACTTCGGGCAAACGAAATCCCTTTTTGCTTTTATCGGCATCATTGTTCACTCCTTTTTCGGATTTATATTCTTACATTCTTTCGTGTTGCTGTAGCTATATAATACAACAATTGATGTCCGATAAAACGTACTTCAAACAAAAGAACGGGACAGCTCAATTGAACTGTCCCGTAAACATTATTTATTGATTTCGATTTTGCCGTAGAGAGATGCGCCTGCGGAATCCGAACGGGGTGCTCTTGCGGGAGCTGCGGGTGCATCGTCGTTATAACGTCTGTTGCCGCTTTTGTTGCTTCCGCGGTAACCGCCTCTGTTGCCGCCCTTGTTATAGCCGCCGCGACCTTTGTTGTATCCGCCGCCGTGTGTGGGCTTAACGCCTTCTTCAAGGGTGATAACAACTTTTCTGTCGCTGTCGCTGCCGACTGAATGCGATGTAACGCCTTCAATCTCCTGAACGGTTGTGTGGATAATGCGGCGCTCATAGGGATTCATGGGCTCAAGCACAACGTTTCTGCCGTACTTTCTTACCTTAGCGGCATTCTTCTGAGCGAGAGCTCTGAGAGTGCCTTCTCTTTTTTCTCTGTAGTTGCCGACGTTGATTGAAACTCTCTTGTATTCTTCTGAGCCTCTGTTGATAACAAGTCGGGTGAGATACTGGATAGCGTCGAGGGTTTCGCCTCTTCTGCCGATAACTGAGCCGTAATCGTCGCCGCAGTTGATGGAGATGCGAACATCTTCTTCGTCTGCTTCAACGGAAATTTCTGCATCCTCAACACCGAGGTTTCTGAGGATATTGAGGACGTAATCCTTTGCTTTTGCAAACGGATCTTCTTCGAATTCATAGAAAGCTCTCATTTTTGCGGGCGAACCGCCGAAAAGGCCGAGAACCTTTGCCTTGGGTCTTTCGATAACTTCATATTTAACATCTGCATCCTCGGGAGCTTCGAGAGCTCTGAGGGCAGCATCTTTTGCTTCGTCAAGAGTAGCGCCTGTGCCGAATGCTTCTTTGATCAAAATATTTCACCACCTGAAATTAGTTGTGGTTTTCCTTGTTTTTTGCCATAAGCTTTGTATTGTTTTCTTTTGAACGGCGATCAATGGTTTCGTCAACCATAAGCTTGGCAATCATCTTTTTGGGGTTGTAGAAGTGGCCGATGATAACTGTTGTAAGGAAACCGAAAATGCTGGATGCAATCCAGTAAATACCGATACCTGCAGGATAGTATACAACAAAATAAAGTGAGAAGAGAGGCATAACAAAGGTCATACAGCCCATCATGGGATTGTTTGCCATTGCGGGATTGCTTTTCTTCTGTTTCATCTGGGAGTAAAGACCTGTTGCCATCGATGAAAGGAAGGAAAGAACAGGGATAACCCAGATAACATGAACTTCTTTGTGGTTCATAGGAACGTCGCCGAGAGAGAAGAGACCGAAGAAATCAAAGTTGATGCCCTTGATAGCTTCATATGTTGCTTCGCTGACTCCGGCAATGTTCTGGAGTGCAGGATCGTTGATGTTCTGAATGATGAGCAGTTCGCTCAGATGTGTGCTGTTTGCGAATTTTGAATTGCCGAGACCTGCAACAGCATCGGAAAGCAGTTTTATCTCAGCATCTGTAATACCATCAAGGAAATGGCTCAGAGGGTAGTAGATAGCACCGATAAGACCGAAGAGAAGAACAAACTGGAAAATCATAGGAGCGCAACCCGCATTCATCGGGTTGTAGCCCTCACGCTGATAAAGAGCGGTTGTTTCTTCCTGGATTTTCTGCTGGTTTCCTGCATATTTGGCTTGAATCTTGCGGATCTTAGCCTGAATGCGCTGGGTTTTTGCCATACCTTTCTGCTGGCTGATGGTTGTGGGAATCATAAGAATTCTCGCAAACAAAGTCAGCAATACAATTGAAATAGCATAGTTCCCGAAGCCGACGGTGTCATAGATGAGTCTGAGCAGAAAACCGAACGGGACACCGAGAATTTCATAAAGACCGGTCATTTTTCGTCCTCCGAGTGTTTGTGTTTCTTTGGCGGAACGGGATCGTAGCCGCCGGGGAAAAGAATGTTGCATCTCATAATGCGCAGAATCGCCATAAGAGTGCCTTTGATTGCGCCGTGAATCTGAATTGCTTCAACGGCGTACTGAGAGCAGGTAGGATAGTACCTGCAAACGGGTGGAAACAGCGGGGAGATGCATTTTTGGTAAAAACGAATCAGCGCAAGCAGAACTCTTTTCATCAAAGATCCGCCTCCGCTCCGCTTTTCACAATACCAAGCTCCTTCAGATGGGAAAGCATAACGGGAGCAAGGTCTGTGCTTTTTGATTTTTTTGTTTTGAATCTCGCAACAAAAACGATATCCCAGTTGCCGCTGCAATCGGATGAAATTGAGGAGAATGCCGCCCTTATGATGCGGCGGCATCTGTTTCTCTCAACTGCACTGCCGAGTTTTTTTGCGGCAGTAATACCTATTCTGCAACCCATACCTCTGTTTTTTACGGCGTAGGTTACCAAAACGGGGGAGGTTCTGACCTTACCCCTGCCATAGGCGCGATGGAATTCCGAATTTTGTTTCAGGGTTACTGCGCCGGACATTTCTGCATCAACCCTCTCGGATTAATAAGTGAGCTGCTTTCTGCCCTTTGCTCTGCGGCGAGCGAGAACCTTGCGGCCGTTTCTGTCAGCCATTCTCTTGCGGAAACCGTGCTCCATCTTACGATGACGCTTCTTGGGCTGGTAAGTTCTTTTCATTTTGCTAACCTCCGTTTCACTTTATATCTTCGGATAAAATCCGAGCATAACAAATAAAGGGTAAAATACCCCTCGGAATACACATTATATAACAGCTTGGCCACAGATGTCAACATTTTTTTGAATTTAATTGATTTTCTTTTCTTTTTTCTTGAAATATCTGTTACCTTGTGATATACTCTATTATGTATCGTTATCGTTAAAATGAGAAAGAATTCGAAAAAATGCGATTTATAAAACATAAGGAATGGAGGAGTATAAAGTGGAATCGCTTAAAGAGATGTGGCAGCTTGTGTGCGAGCACCTTAAAGCAAGCTGCGGTGAAGTAATTTACGATATATGGCTTAAACCGCTTGAGATTATTCACTTTGACGGAGTAACGGCAGAAATTGCAGCCAGCGAGTTCGTCAAAAAAATTATAGAGCAGAAATTCTATAATGAAATCAAGGATGCGTTCAGAAAGGTTATGGGCTTTGATGTTGAGGTGGTGCTGACCGATCCTGACAAGGCTGAGGCAGCTCCAAAAGAAGAAAAAGCAAACAAAGTTCCTTTTATGACATCAACAAGCATCGAAACAAACACGTTCGGTACATTCGTTGTCGGTCCGTCGAACAGATTTGCCCATGCGGCGGCGCAGGCTGTTGCAGAAACGCCCGGCTCGGCATATAACCCGCTTTTCATTTACGGTAATTCAGGTCTCGGCAAAACACATCTTCTCTGCGCTATCAGCAACGAAATAAAGCGCAAGAATCCCAATGCCGACATCATTTTCACAAGAGGCGAAGATTTCGTTACTCTTATCGTCGAAGGCATCAAAGAGAAGAAGATGAAAGAAATTCACGATAAGTACAGAAACTGTGACGTGCTTCTTGTTGACGACATCCAGTTTATCGCAGGTAAGGAATCGACTCAGGAAGAATTTTTCCACACATTCAACGCCCTTACTCAGGACGGAAAACAGATTGTTCTGACTTCAGACCGTGCGCCCAAGGATATCGAAATTCTCGATGCCAGACTCCGCAACCGTTTCGAGTGGGGACTGATTGCAGACATTCAGCCGCCCGATATCGAAACAAGAATGGCGATTATCCAGAATAAAGCGAAAACGCTCGGACTTGATCTTCCGCAGGATGTGGTTCAGTATGTTGCGGAAAAAATAAAGACAAATATCCGTCAGCTTGAAGGCGCAGTCAAAAAAATCAATGCTCTCGTCAATATTGAAGGCGTGTCGATAAATATTGCAATGGCACAGAATGCCATTAAAGATATAATGAACGACAGCAGACCCGTTTCGGCAATCGTCAGCAATATCATATCCGAAACATCGCGCACATTCGGCGTGCCTCAGGCTGATATCACATCAAAGAAGAAGGATGCCAAAACCGCAAAGGCAAGACAGGTTGCAATCTATATTGTCAGAGAGGTTACGGATCTTACCCAGAAGGAAATCAGCGAATATTTCGGCAACAGAGACAGAACAACGATTCTCTATTCGATTGAATCAATCAAGGAAGAGGTTGAGAGAGATTCGTCGCTCAGAAAAACCGTTGAGAACATAATCAAGAACGCCAAAGAACAATAATACTATACATTTTATATATAGAGGTACACAATGGGACTTTTCAAACGCATTAATCAGGGCCTTAAAAAGACCAGAGACAATATGACCGGCGCCATCAATGCCGCACTCTACGGAAAAAATGAAATCGACGATGATTTTTACGATGAACTCGAAGAAATTCTTGTTATGTCCGACGTCGGTGTGACAACGGCGATGGAGATTGTTCAGAGACTCCGTGATTCGGTTTTTAAAAAGAATCTCCGCAAGGCAAAGGATGTAAAAAAAGAAATCAAAAATATTGTAGCCGAGCTTCTCAGCGGCGGCGAAACAATTGATATGATAACCGTTCCGTCGGTAATTCTTGTTATCGGTGTCAACGGCGTCGGCAAAACAACATCTATCGGCAAGATGGCGGCGATGTTCAAGGACGAGGGCAAAAAAGTTATCCTTGGCGCGGCTGATACTTTCAGAGCGGCGGCTATTGACCAGCTTGAAATCTGGGCAGACCGTGCAGGCGTTGATATCGTCAAGCATAAAGAGGGCGCAGACCCCGCAGCTGTTGTTTTTGACACAATTGCGGCAGGTAAGGCACGAAATGCGGATATTAT
>JAZNFD010000393.1:0-3966 GCA_045588975.1 Acutalibacteraceae bacterium
CATCCGCGATGTTATCCCCTATCCCAGAACGACAGGCTCCGCAGATTTTTAATTGCATAAAAATTTATCCCGCTGACGAAAATGTCAGCGGGAAATTTTATTATCCAATAATATTTTCTGTTTCTTCTTTATAAATTCTGCACTGCGTAAACGCAAGGAAAACAAAGAAAAGAGGCGTTGTCAACGGTTGTGAAATATTGACAAGCGACTGTGCAAAATATGCAACAATCGGAAGCAGCATCGCTCTGCTTATCGTGCTTTCGGCTTTCAACGAGCTTTTAACGGCAAAACCGACGAGGAATATGTACGAAAGCATTCCGAGCAATCCGAGCGTGACAAGATACTGAATAAGCTCATTGTGGGCGTTGTCATAGTAAAAGCCGAACAGCTCGTTCATTTCTTCGCCGTGCCTTGAAACCATTTCATAGGCGATTGTATCGGGGCCCGTTCCGATCAGCTTTTTGTGAAACGGAAGTTCAGCATAAATTTCAAGCAGTCTTGACCACGCAAAGCCTCTGCCGTTTCCCCACGTTTTGGAGAGTTTGAAATATTTTGCTACGCCGTTGGGGTCGATTTCCATATCCGTAAGTGTAACCCAAAGCACAAGAATCAAACACACCGCAACGAAAACAACCGACGCAAAGACAATAAAACGTCTGATGTATTTAAAAGCTTTATCCGTTATATTCAGACAGCTGACAGCGATAATTGCAATCACGCATACCGCTGTTCCCGCAAGAATCACTATCGGGTTCTTGATTATATCATTCGGAACGGAACTGGGATGCTCGGGGTCACCGAAAAGTCTCCAGATAAGATCAAATATCCCGCCGCTGACAAGAAGTGTTATAACAGTTAAGAAGAACCTGCAGAATGTCTTTTTTTCTTTGGCGGTCAGCACCGCGAGAACGACAAGCGCTGCTCCGAGTCCGAGATATCCGCTATCGCTTATCGAGGTCATAAAACCGATAAACGTTGCAAAAACAACAAAAAGCCAGAACAGCGACTTCTTTTTTTCCGAGAAGCAGAACATATACATTGCAAGCGGAAGAACAATGCATATAAAACTTGAATATATGTTGATATTTCCCATAAAAGAAATAAATCTGACGCTGTCAAGCTCGGAAAGTCCGTCAAGCAAACCCAACGGGTTCAATCCGATATACTGAAGCATTCCGAAAAGTCCCATAAAAGCTCCGACCGCTCCGAAAAACAGAAATTCATATTCTTTTATGCGGTAGAACTCAGAAATAAACAGATAAGCAAGATACATTGATATTATCATCAACAGACCCATACGTCTGCCTGCATCGCCGCTTATCGCAGATGCCCCGTAATCGGAAAAGATTGTTGAAAACACCGAAACAATAACATAAACCGTAAAGAATATATCGGCTGCAGAAAGCTCCGAAAACCTTGATTTATCAAGCTTTTCGGAGCTTTTGCCCGTCATTGTTTTCAATATCAGGCAAAGCACAAAAAAGAACGATGAGATTATCATAAAGAAGAGATATCTCGTCAGTGTTATGTTAAAATATTTATCCGTCAGGATTAAGGGGTACAGCGCAAGAAGCGCAAACACACCGATCGGCGCAATCTTTTCTGCGGTAAGATTTTTCAATTTATCCATTATTTTCTCCCCGATAATTACTGTTTCAAATGCCCGTTTTTTTATAAAAACCAAGCAGAAAACGGTCAAAAAACCGTCCTGTATATTATACTTTCACCCGATAAATAAGTCAATGACGAATATCTCTTTTTGAGTATCTGAAATCAAAAAGCACCGATTATAAAGTCCCTTTTATATATAATCCATCTGCAATTTCGCCAAAATTTTCCGCCTGATTTTAGCTATTGTGACATTCAATTCCGTTTGGTTCCGTCCTTTTTATGTTCGATTTTTTACACAAAGCGAAGCACAAATATTTGTGTAAAATACACACAAGCTCTTCTGGCAAAAACCTGCAAATTGTTGCAAATTACAATGTTTTATATTTATTAATTATGATATCAAATTAATATTGACTTTGACAGTCCGTTTTATTATAATATAATAACTTATAGTGCATAAGTATCAACCAAGCAACACATCTTGTCTTATCCCGTCAAGATATGCTGTTCAAAAAGGAGAATCTGCTATGAAGAAAATCACAATCACAGACGCTACTCTCAGAGAGTGCGCACGCAGGGGCGACATCGCCTTAAGCTTCAAAGAAAAAATCGAAATCGCAAAACTTCTCGACAAGCTCAACATCGATGTTATTGAAGCTGCACCCATTACCGATGAAAAAATCGATACCCTCGTTTTGCGCACTATAAGCCCTCTCCTAAAGAACAGCATTCTATCCTGCCCCGCAGGCTGCACTGCTGAAGAAGCAGACAGAGCCATGAAATCAATCGCAGGCGCCGCAAAACCCCGTCTGCTTGTTTCATTGCCCGTTTCGGCAGTCCAGATGGAATATTTTTATCATAAAAAACCCGCTCAGATGCTTGAGCTGATTGCATCGCTCACAGCACACTGTGCATCAATCTGTAGCGACGTTGAATTTTCCGCAACAGATGCAACAAGAGCGGATAAGGCTTATCTTTTCAAAGCAATAAAAGCCGCAGTCGATAACGGTGCAAAAACAGTCACCGTGTGCGACACCGCAGGCGCACTTCTGCCCGATGAATTTGCCGCTCTTATCAGCGAAATATACGAAGCTGTGCCCGCCGCAAAAGATGTTGTTATCAGCGCAGAATGCAGCGATGCCCTTGATATGGCAAACGCCTGTGTATTCTCCTGCATCGGCGCAGGCGCAACTCAGATTAAAACCTGCATCGGCAGTCAGGCTCTCCCCAACCTTGAGCACGTAATGAAAGCTCTTCAGGTCAAGGGCCATACACTCAATGTGAATTACGGCGTCAATTCAATGGCTATCAATCATTCCGCAAATCAGATTCTCGGAATGACAAGCGAAACAACCAAAAGCGCCTCATCATACAGCTCAGCACGTTCATCTGCAGAAAGCAGTGTCCTTCTCGATGACACCGCAGATATCTCAAAAGTCAGCAAAGCTATCGTATCGCTCGGATATGAGCTTTCGGAGGACGACACCGCAAAGGTTTTTGAAGCATTCAAAAGCTTTTCGGGCAAAAAGCAGGTCGGAAGCAAAGAACTTGACGCAATAGTTGCAACGGTTGCCCATCAGGTGCCCCCGACCTACAAAATGCAGAGCTATGTTATCAACTCGGGAAATCTTATTTCATCGACTGCAAACATCGTTCTCGAAAAAGGCAGCAGAACTCTTAAAGCAGTCGGTATGGGCGACGGTCCCATTGATGCCGCATTCCGTACCGTTGAGCAGATAATCGGCCATCACTATGAGCTTGATGATTTCCAGATTCAGTCCGTTACCGAAGGAAGAGAAGCAATGGGCGAAGCCCTTGTCAAGCTCCGCTCAAACGGCAAGCTCTATTCGGGCAAAGGACTTTCAACAGACATTATCGGTGCAAGTATAATTGCATATGTAAATGCCCTCAACAAAATCGTGTACGAGGAGGGTAATATATGAGACTCTCATTTTCAACCAACGGCTGGCAGGATATGAGCTGGGCGGATTTCGTGAGCACCGCAAACGACCTCGGCTTCAGCGGAATCGAAATCCATAACATCACGGATGAAAGATTCACAGGCTCCGATGCCCCGTTCAGCAAAGCAAACACCTCAGCAACGCTTCATAAGCTCGTTGAATATTCAATCAGCATCCCCTGCATTGATACATATATCAACATTGCAGACGAAAGCAAAGCCGATGAAGGCTTTGAAGAAATTGCAACAGCAATAGAAATCGCATCAAAAATCAGATGCCCTTATGTCAGAATCCACGCATACTCAATCGGCGACAAGACCGCTGAAGATGCTGCGGTAACTTCGCTCATCGGCAGACTCGTTAACAAAGCCGAGCAGGATAATGTCACTCTTCT
>JAZNFD010000394.1:0-2682 GCA_045588975.1 Acutalibacteraceae bacterium
AAGGGTATAAATTATAAAGCAAAAGCGGATTGCAAAACTGCAATCCGCTTATTTTTATCCGTGTAATATTTCTGAGATTTTTTCGCTCAGCATGGCGAGTTCGTGCATTGTGAGACCTTCTGCGCGTACGGAAGGGTCGAATCCGCATTCTTTAATTGCTTTGATGACTGCTTCTTTCGGAATTCCCGAGCCTGCGCTGATTGAGTTTGCGGCGGTTTTTCTGCGCTGACCGAAGGCGGCGTGCACCATTCTGAAAAACAGCTCTTCGTCGGTAATTTTGATTTCAGGTGTTTTGCGGATATCCATTCGGATAACGCAGCTGTCAACTTTCGGTGCAGGCATAAATGACCCTGCCGAAACATCAAAAAGCTTCTGCGCGTGTGCGTAATAATCAACCGCAACCGTAACTGCGCCCGAAAGTCTGCTTCCAACGGGCGCACAGATTCTCTGCGCCGCCTCTTTTTGCACCATAACAGTCACCGCTTCAATCGGCAGTCTGCTTTCGAGAAGTGCCATAATAACGGGGGAGGTTATATAATACGGCAGGTTTGCGCAGACATATACGGGCATTCCGTCAAATTTTTCTTTGATAAGCGCCGTAAGGTCTGTTTTAAGCACGTCCTGATTAATTATTTCGATGTTATCAAAATCCTTGAGGGTTTCGTCGAGAATCGGCAGAAGCTTCGTGTCGATTTCGATAACGACAACTTTTTTTGCCCTCTTTGCAAGCTCGGCGGTAAGAACACCGATGCCCGCACCGATTTCGATTACGCCGCAATTCCCGTCAATTCCGCTCTCCTTAGCCATTCTCGGGCAGACAGACGGGTTGACGATGAAATTCTGACCGAGAGCCTTCGAAAAATGAAAGCCGTGTCTGCCGAGAATTTCTTTTATTGTTCCAATGTCAGTTAAGTTATACATCACAGCAACCTCGTGTCATTAATAATAAGCTCGAAATCACAGCCGAGAAATGCGGCGGATTTTTTACAGAGCACCATTCTTTCAAGAAAAATTTCAAAATATTCCATAACGGGGCAGACGTTGGTATCTATTTTCAGTTCAAGAACTATGAGCTTCTGCTCTTCTATAACCGTTATTTTCGAATTGGTTACGGCGTAATTCACACGGTCGTGAATGTCGCTGTAAATATCGTTTTTGTTGCGTACCCTTGTTGTGCGAACATCGCTTTTATCCGCAAGAATGAGTGCCGCCGCAAGCGGAGTTACGGGTGCTGCCGTTTTTTCGTCGTGATGACCTATGGCGGTTGTCACGGCAACGGTTTCCTCAAACGAAAAACCTCTGTCCTTCATAAGCTGAAACGCAAGAAAAGCTCCGCTCTGTGCGTGGTCGCAACGGTTGATTGCATTTCCGGTGTCGTGCAGCAAGCCTGCAATTTTGGCAAGCTCGCAGTCCCTTTCGGGGTAACCGAGAGTTTCAAGAATGCGGCTCGCATCCGTACCCGTTTTCACGCAATGAGCCATTCCGTGTTCGGTGTATCCGATTGCTCCGAGAACATTGTTTGCAGCTTCGATAAGTGCCAGAATCTCACTGTCGTGCCTCAAATTTTCATAGCTTGTCAAAAAAAGCACTTCCTTTTCGAAAAATATTGTATATCCGTCTGTTGATTTTAGAGTGAAATATATTTATAATTATTATCAGAATTATTGTGGAGGGATATGTATATGTCTATTCTTGTTACCGGTGGTGCCGGATTCATCGGCTCTCACACCTGCGTTGAGCTTCTCAATGCGGGATATGACACTATTATACTCGATAATCTTTGCAACAGCAAGAGCGAAAGTGTAAAACGTATCAAAGAAATTACGGGAAAGGATGTTAAATTCTACGAATGCGATATCCGTGACCGTGAAGGTCTTGACAAGGTCTTTGCAGAAAACAAGATTGATGCCGTAATTCACTTTGCCGGTCTCAAGGCTGTAGGCGAAAGCTGTGCAAAACCGCTTGAATATTATGATAACAACATCGGCGGCTCCGTTATCCTTTGCGAAGCAATGGCTGCCGCAGGCTGCAAGAAGATTGTTTTCAGCTCATCGGCAACCGTTTACGGAAGCGAAAATATTTCTCCTCTTAAAGAAGATATGCCCGAGGGAAAAACAACAAACCCCTACGGCACAACCAAGCTCTATATTGAAAGAATCCTCAAGGATACCTGCGCATCCGACAGCGAGTGGAGCGTTTGCCTTCTCCGTTACTTCAACCCCATCGGTGCACACAAGAGCGGCAGAATCGGCGAGGATCCCAACGGTATTCCCAATAATCTTGTTCCCTATATCACTCAGGTTGCAATCGGCAAGCTTGACCACCTTAACGTAAACGGCGACGATTATCCCACTCCCGACGGCACGGGCGTGCGTGATTATATACACGTTGTTGACCTTGCGCTCGGTCATCTCAAGGCGGTTGAAAAGGTGCTTGGCGAAAACGGATGCTTCACTTATAACCTCGGCACGGGCAACGGCTACAGCGTTCTCGAAGTCGTAAAAGCTTTTGAAAAGGCTTGCGGCAAGCCCATCAAGTATGTTATCGCACCCAGACGCCCCGGCGACATCGCAACCTGCTATTCCGACCCCTCAAAGCCAAAGGCAGAGCTTGGCTGGGAATCGGTCAGCGGAATCGAAGAAATGTGTGAAGATTCCTGGAGATGGCAGTCGCAGAATCCCA
>JAZNFD010000395.1:0-2919 GCA_045588975.1 Acutalibacteraceae bacterium
CGTAAATTCTGATGATACAGCTTCTCAGATCAGGGCAATCCGTTTTGAGAACACAGACGCATTCTCTTGTGATGGCGTTATCAGCCGTTCCGCCGTCAATGCTGACGATATTAAATTCAATATCCTGCGGAATCATATCAAGAATACGCCCCATAACCTTGTTGGCGTTGGCGTAACCCTTGTGAATCTCTGCGCCCGAATGACCGCCGTGAAGACCCGTAACAGTAATTTTATAAGTGGGTTTATCATTCCTGGCAAAGTTTACGGGCAATGCGATATCGGCTCTGACACCGCCTGCACAGCTCACCCAGAGAGTGCCTTCAGCTTCGGAATCGAGATTGATCATTCTCTTTGCGGAAAGAGCATCGAAATCGAGTGCAACCGCACCGAGCATACCGATTTCTTCATCTGCCGTGAAAACAATTTCAAGCGGAGGATGGCAGATATCGTCCGAATCCAGAATCGCAAGGCACATTGCAACGGCAATGCCGTCGTCGCCGCCGAGAGTTGTCCCCTTTGCGCTGATATAATCGCCGTCGACACGAAGCTCCAGACCGTCAGTTTCAAAATTTATGTCTGAGGTGCTGTCTTTTTGCCACACCATATCAAGATGTCCCTGAATTATGACGGGTTCCGTTGACTTGGAATCCTTTGACGCATCCTTGAAAATTATAACGTTTCCCGCTTCGTCGGATACATATTTCAGATTTCTCTGCTTTGCGAAGTTCTCGCAGTATTCTTTGATTTTATCATTATGTCCCGAGCCTCTCGGAATTGAGGAAATCTCTTCAAAAAAAGCAAAAACCTTTTGAGGTTTAAGATTTTTAAGTATTTTCATAAAATACCTCTTTCATAAAAACGGCGGGAGTGAACCCCCGCCTGAAAATTAATATTCAACCAATCCTTCAAGAAAATCGGTTTCGGTTACATAGCCTTCTGAATCAACACGGAAAGTCTTGATTTCGAATTTGCCGAAATCAGCGTAGAATCCCGCATCGGCAATATCGCAGACAATCGCAGTCCTGACCGCCTTACCGTCAACTTCACGCAGACGCATAACGATGTCTCCCGAGCCGTCCTCGCAGAATTTGAATGCATCAAGACGGATATTCGGCTTGCTTATGCTGATAAAGCTGTTGACTCGGGGCAGTTCGCCCTTGTGATATCCGACGGGAATCGCAACAAGCTTTGAATTGAGCTGAAGAGCAAGCTTCTGAACTTCGCTTTCCTCTGCCTCGCCCGAATGAGGATAAACGGCATATTCAAATCTGTGAAGTCCCTCGTCACAGTAGCTGAAATCAGCGGCGGGTCTGTCCGAATAATGGTCGGCAAAAATCGAGTTGCGGAGCATTGTCAATTTAAGTGTGTTGCCGGGGCAATCATAGCTGTATTTTGCGTCGCTGATGAGTGCCACGCCCTTGCGTGAATCCGCACCTGCGGTGATGTCGCCCCAGGTGAGAGCAGGCTCTTCTTCGCCGTTACAGGGTCTCTTGATGTATCCGCCGGGAATTTCATAAGTCGAAATCGGATTATCGCCGTCAACCGTTACGGGCATCTTGAGAATTGTAAGAGCCTCCTGCCACAGCACTCTGCACTTGACGCGGATAAGCTTGCTTTCGGATTCAAGAATGTAATCCTGAGTAAGATATGATCCGTTATAGATATGCTTGACACGCATAACGGCTCTTGCCGCTCCGTTTTCAACAAGCTCGATTGACTTAAGCTGCATCTTTGCGATTTCTTTGTCAAACTTAAAGATATTGTGTGCCCATGTGTCAGGCTCGGAGTTATCGATAACAGTGGGAATACAGAATTCGCCGCCGACATATTCAGTTCCGTTTTCTTTTGTTACAAGGCTCTTGATTCCGCCCGTCTTGTCATCGAAAACTGCCTTGATGAATCTGTTTTCAAGAGTGAGTTCATCTGCTTTCACATCGCTCTCAAATACGCTTGCATCCGTATAATCCGAATCCTCGTGCCACAGCCAGTAGGTTGCATAGCCGAGTGCGGGAACTTTAGCCTTAAATACCGTATCAAGATGAGAATCGTTTGAACGGGATGAACGGACATTCTGGAAAATGACTTCATTTCCGCAGCTGTCCTCAACCTTTTTTGAAGGATGATAAGTTCTGACGTTTGTTTCAACTTCAAACGAATTGGGATTGAAAACGATAATAGGTCTGGGGAATTTAAGATTTCTGCAATGGTGGCGCACTTCTCTTGACTGAGCATCGGTCACGCCGTCAAGCCAGGTGTCAACCATACCCGCAATTTTGAGCATAGCCTTGTTTTCTTCGTTGGCGGCAATTTTCATTGCGTAACCCATGCTGTCACGCACATCATCATATGCTTCCATAATCGAGCATCCGCAGAAAATATCGTGGAACTGATTGAAGCAAACTTCTTTCCATGCTTTTCCGAATTCCCCGGTAGCCTTGGGAAGATTGCTGATTTTTGAAGAAACCGTGTTCCATTTTTCCGCATTTGCAAGCCAGAATTCAGCTTTTCTGTTGAGCTGCTTTACCATTGAGGTTGCGGAATAGCAGCCGCTTGCGTGATGCTGAAGCTCGTCGCTCCATACGGGAAGCTCGAGTCTTTCGGCACACATATCCTCAAAATAATCGTTGGGAGAAGAATATTCGAGAGTTTCGTAGCCGTTTTCTTTCAGTTCAAGAAGATAATCAAGGTCGCCCTTTGTCGGTCCGCCGCCGTGATTGCCGACACCGAAGAAGAACATCATTCCGTGGCCTGCCTTTTCTGAACGTTCACGGAGGGAAGCAAGTTCGCTGTCAATGGCGTTTTTGCCGTTAACGCAGTAGCATTCGGGAATTCTGTAAGTCATTACCCTTGAACCGTCGGGGCTGTCCCACCAGAAAAGATTCTCGGGGATTTCGCTGTTTTCGTGCATACCCGGACGCA
>JAZNFD010000396.1:0-4042 GCA_045588975.1 Acutalibacteraceae bacterium
CTCTGCCTTCGCCGCTTGAGATTGTGTCGTCACCGCCGCAGAAAATAATGAGGTCGGATCTCTTTGCGATTTCAATCGCTTCGGCAAAGTTTTCTGCATATTTCTCGGCTTCTATTCCGCTGAGGTGATGCTGGTCGCCGAGGGCAAATTCAAAATCACCGTCGCTGATACCGCATCCGTCGCATTGAAGGATTTCTGCATCGGGAAGCTCTGACTTGAGAATGTCAAAAATCGTTTTGAGATTTCTTCCGACAGGTTTTGCCGAATAACCGCCTAGACGGATTTTGTCGGATGAGGGGCCGATGAGAGCGATTGTTTTATATTTTAATTTATCAAGCGGAAGAATACCGTTATTTTTGAGAAGAACAATTGATTTCTGCGCAATTTCGAGTGCTTTGTCGAGATGTTCCTGTTTGTTGATTACATTCTTGTATTCGTCTTCGTCGGTATAAGGATTTTCAAAAAGACCAAGTTTAAATTTAAGAGTCAGCACACGGCGGCAGGAATCGTTGATATTTTCAATGTCTATTCTGCCTTCGTTTACAAGTTCTTCAAGCGAATCAACCCAGAGTTTGTTGGGATATTCGTCGCCGCCTTGACAGTCAAGACCGTTTTTCTTTGAAAGGTAAATGGCTTCTTTTTCGTTTTTTGCCATCTTATGAAGATAATGAACTCTGCGCAATCCGCCCCAGTCTGAACGGCAGATGCCTTTGAGGCCGAATCTTTCTTTGAGAACTTCTTTGAGATAATGTTTTGATGTCATCATCAGGTCACCGTCGATTGAATTGTAGCTGACCATAACATCGTATGCGCCGCCCTCTTTGATTGCAGCTTCGAAAACGGGAAGATAGCAGCTTTCAATTTCTCTTATGCCGGCTCTTGCCGTTCCGCAGTTGACACCGCCCTCGGGGATGCCGTGGATGCAATAATGCTTCGGCTCGGAGATAACGGAATCTTTTGCAGAAATATCGCCGTTCTGATGACCTTTGACTATCTGGACAGCCATCTTGCTTGAAAGGCAGGTATCCTCGCCGAAAGTTTCTTCTGTTCTGCCCCAGCGGGGATCGCGAGCGACATCGAGATTCGGGCAGAGAATTTCATGGATTCCGAGCGAACGTGTTTCGGCAGCGATAACTCTGCCTGCTTCGTATGCATATCTCGGCTCAAAGGTAGCAGCCCAGGCGGTCGGAATGGGGAGAATGGTTGCTCTTGTTCCCGCAATGCCGTGGAGAGCTTCGCCTGTGAACATAACGGGGATGCCGAGCCTTGAATTTTCGATAAAGAATTTCTGCACCTTATTCATAACTGCAGGCACGGAGTAATTGTCGTGAACATAGCCGAGACCGTCGGGAAAATCTTCGCGGAGTTTATCCCAATCGTAATCGGATGTTGCTTTGACGGAGCAGCGGTCAACCTCTTCCGTTTCGGTGCAGTAATTGCTGCCGAATTTCATATCGAGCTGTGCGATTTTTTCTCTCAGAGTCATTCTTGAAAGCAAATCTTCCGCGCGTTCTTCGGCAGAAAAGGACGGATTTATATATATAACTGATTCTGACATTTTTATCCTCCGAAATCTGATTTTAAAAAGTATAACATATTAAATTATCTGTTGCAATATTGAAAAAAGATTATCGTGATGATATAATATAATAAATTTTTGAATCGGGGTTAGCTTATGAGTTTCAGTCTTCTTGAAAAATCAAAAGAGAATATTATAGTTGTTGCTCACAGAGGTGCTGCGGGCGGAAACATCCCGTGCAACACGCTTGCGGCATATGAAATTGCGCTCAGGCAAGGCGCGGATATGATTGAAGTTGACGTCAGCTGCAGCCGTGACGGAAAGCTTTTTCTTTTTCATCCCGGAATGGAACTGTCGCATCTTAACAGATTTGCTTCCTTGAAATATAAGACTTTTGAGAGCATCAGAAAGCATCATTACGTCAATTATGACAGGGTCCCGACCCAGTTCACAATTGCATCGTTTGATGATTTTCTTGAGCAGTTCAAAGGCAGATGCTTTATTAATATCGATAAATTCTGGGGCAATCCCGAAAAGATTTACGATGCAATCAAGCACCACGGAATGGTTGACCAGATGCTTGTTAAAAGTAAGATTTCCGAAAAAGTTCTTTCGGTTCTTGAAAATCTCTGCCCCGAATTGCCGTTTATTCCGATTGTTTCCGAAGAACATCCGATGCATAAAGAACTGATGAAACGCAACATCAATTATGCAGGCGCTGAGGTGCTTTTTGAGAAAGATGATTCACCGCTTGCAGGCGATGAATTCATTGATATGATGCATAAGGACGGCAAGCTTGTCTGGGTTAATTCCATAATCTATAATTACCGCGATCAGCTTTCGGGCGGTCACAGCGATGATACTGCGCTGACGGTTTCCGAAGATTACGGCTGGGGATGGCTTGCGGACAGAGGTTTCGACTTCATTCAGACCGACTGGACGATGATGCTTGTTGATTACCTCAAAAGAACAAATAAATATTACAGATAAGAAAAATGCTCCCGAATCAATACGAATCGGGAGCATAATTTATTTTGTTCGGAGTCCTTTGGGATAATGATTTTTTGCCCTGCCGTTAACGACTTTAACGCCGCCGACGGTGCATCCGTCAACGGTAACAACAGCCCAGCCGTTTTCGCAGTCTGTTCCGAATTCTTCGCCGTGAAGATATTTCTTCAGCTCATCCGAATCGGCGGCAAGATTTATTTTTCTCTTGAAATCGTTGCCCATTGCCATAAAGAACTGATGATGGGGGAGAATATAGTTCTTTTTGATTTCGCCGATTGTGATGCCGCAGCAAAATGCCGCTCCTTTCGGAATTTCGAAATCGGGCGAAAAATAAACAGGGTTGCCGTTATAAATCATCACATGCGAATTGTTATATGTTACAAGAACTTCATCAAGGAAATCCGTTATTGTTTTATCTGTTTTAATGTTCGGATTGCGTTTTCCGATCGGCATTTCGTTATTTTCGAGAGTGTTATGAAGCACAGCCATAAACTGACCCTCGCCTTTGCTTTTATGAGGATAAAAGCGTCTTGCAAAGCTGATATTTTCACATTCGCATCCGTCAAAGCTGATTCCGTCAACAGTATTTTTTACTACTTCTTCTTTTGGCTGAACAAGCTCAAATTCGGGATGCTTTTTAAGGAAAGCATCAACTGTCATTTCGTTTTCTTCAAGTGAGAATGTGCAGGTTGCGTAGATGATATAACCGCCGTTTTTGCAAAGAATCGAAGCGTTATCAAGGATTTCAGCTTGTCTTTCAGCACATTTATTAACGTTTTCAATGCTCCACTCGTCGATTGCAATTTCTTCTTTTCGGAACATACCTTCGCCCGAGCAAGGTGCATCGCACATAACAAGGTCGAATGTTTTCGGAAACATTTTTGCGAGTTTCGATGTGTCCATACAGGTTGTGATGCAGTTGTGCAGTCCGAGACGTTCGATATTACCCGTCAGAATTCTGCAGCGAGACGGAATAATCTCGTTTGAAACAAGAATTCCGTTTTCACCGAGCTTGTTTTTCAGCTGTGTGCTTTTTCCGCCCGGTGCGGCACACATATCAACAATTTTCCAGTCGGGGTCAATATCAATGCATTCGGCAGGTGCCATAGCACCGGGTTCCTGAACATAAATCATACCTGCGTGGTGATAAGGGTGATTTCCGATTTTGTCATAATCGAGATAAAATCCGTTTTCAACATACGGAATATTTTCTTTTGAAAAGATATTGATTTTTTCAAAGTCTTCAATCGATATCTTATCTGTATTGACTCTGAATGCACGCACGGGTGAGGAGTTCAGGGCGCTGATATATTCATCGTATTCTTCTCCGAGGAGTTTTTTCATTCTTTCGGTAAAGGCAGAGGGCAATTCTTTCATTGGTTTTCACCGTCCGTGTTCATTTCCACATGCAGCATACCCATGGCAACCGCTGTGATGGCGGCAGTTTCGGCACGCAGAATGCGGCTGCCCAACGAAATCACAACCGCCCCTGTCTCACGGGCGAGGTCAATTTCC
>JAZNFD010000397.1:0-20260 GCA_045588975.1 Acutalibacteraceae bacterium
CTCTTTTGGGGTTGATGTCATGTGTGAAGATTTATTTTATTATTGAAATATATAAAATTTAGTGATATACTAATGTTGCGACACAATTGGATTATTTTTTCTCAGAATAGAGTATATGCTTGGCAAAAGCGTATGCTTTGTTTCTCATATCTATTCTGAGATTAATTGTGTCGCAGCAATAACGAGGCTACGTTTTTCGGTGCGTCAGCTTTCGTTGGCGCACTTTTTTTGGCAATTAATCAGATTGTTGGATTTTATATAAAGTTTTAAACGGTAAATCTGAGGAGGATTTATAATGAAAAGGATACTCAAAAAAGTATTATCATTTTTTCTTGCGACAATAATGGTGTTGGGAGCGGCACCACTTGCCGGATTTGTGGGTCTTGAACTGCCGGAATTCGGCGGATTCAGAAAACTTGCCGTTTCTGTATTGGAATTCTTTGATGGTTTTGCAGCCAAAGCAGAGGCTGCAACAAGCGGTACTTGCGGCGAAAATCTTACGTGGACACTTGATACAACTACAGGTGTACTTGAAATCAGCGGTACAGGCGATATGATGAATTATTCATACCCTTCGTATGCACCGTGGTACAGTAACTATTCTTATATAAAATCTGTCAGTCTGCCTGATGGATTGACAAGCATTGGCGATATGGCGTTTGATGGTTGCTACATGCTTACAAACATAACAATTCCTGACAGTGTAACAAACATAGGTAAGTGCGCGTTTTATAATTGCAACAGACTCACAAGCATAACAATTCCGGATAGTGTAACAAGCATTGGCATTATGGTGTTTGATGGTTGCGACAGTCTTACGATTGCATATCCCGGCACGTACGAAGAATGGAGTGAAATCAACATTGGCTCAATTAACACATATTTAAATCAAAATGTTATTCTGGAAACAAATGCTGAAAGACCTTATTATTTACCTGGAATATGCGGTGATAATCTCACATGGAAGCTTTACGCAGACGGTGAACTTGTTATCTCCGGAACAGGTAATATGACTGATTACACATCATCCTCAGCTGTGCCCTGGAATAACATTGGTAAAATAGAATCTGTAACAATCAGTAAAGGTGTAACAAGCATAGGTGATTGTGCGTTTTATTACTGCATGCATCTAAAAAACATAACAATTCCAGATAGTGTAACAAGCATAGGCAATCACGCGTTTCGTAGTTGCAACAGGCTCACAAGCATAACGATTCCTAACAGCGTTACAAGCATAGGCTATGACGCATTTGTTGGTTGCGCCAGCCTCACAAATATAACAATCCCCGACAACGTGCTATACATCGGATTTGATGCGTTTTCATATACTGCATATTATAATAATGAAAACAATTGGGAAAATGATGTTCTTTATATTGATAAGCATCTTATTGAAGCTAAAGAAACAATAACCGGTTCTTATGAAATCAAAGAAGGGACACTGACAATTGCGGATTCTTCGTTTGGTAGTTGCATCAGTCTCACAAGCATAACAATCCCAGACAGTGTAACAAACATAGGTAATGGTGCGTTTAACGGTTGCACAAGTCTCACAGGAATAGAAATTCTTAACGGGGTAATAACTATAGGCAATAGTGCTTTTTCGGGTTGTGTAGGTCTCACGAGCATAACAATTCCTAACAGCGTGACAAGCATAGGAGATTTAGTTTTTTCAGGTTGTGCAAGTCTTACAGGGATAGAAGTAGACGGCGCAAACAAATGCTATTCAAGCGATGAATATGGAGCGTTATTTAACAAAAATAAAACAAAATTGATTCAGTATATTGATACAAGCACAAAAACAAGTTACGAAATTCCTGATAGTGTAACAAGCATAGGAAATTATGCATTTTATGATTGCAATAACCTCACCAGCATAACAATCCCTGATAGTGTGAGAAACATAGGAGATTATGCATTTTATGATTGTGATAACCTCACCAACATAACTATTCCTGACGGTGTAACTGATATAGGTGATGGTGTGTTTTCGAATTGCCGCAACATCACAAGTATAACCATACCCGACAGCGTCACAAGAATAGGTCGTTCTATGTTTAATTATAGCTCGGATATATATACAAGCATTTATTATGTTGGAACACCGGATGAATGGAATAAAATAGACATAGATCCAGACAACGACTATTTGATGGAAAATGTTGTTTATGAATCCGATTCAGAAAGACCCTATTATATTTCCGGAAATTTCGATGAAAACTTTACATTTAAACTTTACATAAGCGGCGAACTTGAAATATCCGGAACCGGAGACATGCCTTATATTGATGATTATACACAATTGTGGGCTTATTCTGAAAAAATAACGACTGTCACTATTTCCGAAGGAGTAACCAGTATTAGTAGTGAAGCGTTTACTTCTTGTACTTATCTTGAAGCAATAACAATTCCGGATAGTGTAACAAATATAGGATACGATGCATTTTCTAACACTAAATATTATAATGATGCAAACAATTGGAAGGATGATGTTCTTTATATAGGAAAGCATCTTTATAAAGCTAAAGATACAATAAAAGGACATTACAAAATCAAAGACGGAACTTTGACCATTGTACGCAATGCGTTTGCTTATTGTGATAATCTTACGAGCGTAGATATTCCTGATGGTGTAACAAATATAGGTATATCTGCGTTTCGTGAATGTATCGCTCTCGAAAGCATAACAATCCCTGATAGTGTGACAAATATAGGTAATTGGGCTTTTGACGACTGTTCTCCTACTATTTATTATTCCGGTACACAGGATGAATGGTATGAAATTGATACAAGATTTATCGGTGGTGGAAATGTAATTTTTGAATCGAAATCGGAAAGACCATATTATTTGTCCGGAAACTACGGCGAAAATCTGACCTTTAAACTTTATTCAACCGGAGAACTTGAAATTTCAGGGTCGGGTGATATGGCTAATTGTGAATATTCATCGACTTATTGGTGGGGATTTGAAGAAATAATAACATCTGTTACTCTATCTGACGGGATAACAAGCATTGGCGATTATGCGTTTTGTGAATGTACTGCTCTTGAAAATATAACAATACCAGACAGCGTAACAAGCATAGGCGGAGCTGCATTTTCCGGTTGCACCTCTCTCAAAAGCATAACGATTCCAAATAGTGTAACAAGCATAGGTGGAGCTGCATTTGCTGATTGTGATAGCCTCATAAGCATTGACATTCCAAACGGAGTAACAAATATAGATGGCTATGCATTAATAAATACAGGATATTATAATGATACAAACAATTGGGTAAATGATGCTCTTTATATAGGAAGGCATCTTATAAGTGTTAAACAAACAATAGAAGGTTCTTATTTAATCAAAGAAGGAACATTGACTATTGCCACATATGCCTTTGCTTTATGCGATAATCTTACAAGTATAACAATCCCGGATAGTGTAATAAACATTTGTGATTCTGCGATTAGTGATTGTGATAGTCTTGGTTGTGTTTATATTCCTTCAAGTGTAACTTCAATTGGAACTAATGTTTTGAGTGGATGCAGAAATGCATATATTTGTTCCGATATGGAAGATAGTTATGCCAAAAAATATGCAGATGCAAATGATATCGGCTTTCATTCTTACTCATTAACGATAGAAACACAACCGGGTTGTACTACAGCCGGGACGAAAAAATATACCTGTGAATGTGGTTCTGAATATACAGAAACAATCCCTGCAACAGGTCACACTGATGGTGAGTGGGAATTAACGAAAGAAGCAACTTGTAACGAAAACGGAGAAAAGATAAAGAAATGTACTGTCTGCGAAGAAATAACCATAACGGAAATTATTCACGCAACAGGACACGCACTTAGTGAATGGAGTGTAAAAACAGCACCGACTTGTATAAAACAAGGAATAGAACATAGCTTTTGTTCCGTTTGTAATTATGAAGCAACACGCAGTCTGTCGGCTTCCGGTCATGCGTTCGGGAATTGGATAACAGAAAAAGAAGCAACTGTTCTTGCCGAAGGACTTTCAGTAAGAGTTTGTTCGGTGTGCTTTGAACGTGAAGAAAAAGCCATAGAAAGAATTCAAATTGATATAGACGAGAATGACAGTTACGGTCTTGCAAACTTTACTGTTGTTAATGCACAGTCAAAAGAGCCGATAGAAGGCGCAAGTATATTTATTTCTACTGAAAAAGACGGTGAAAACACATTCACAACAGACTCAAGTGGTAAAGTAAGCGTAGTTCTTCCTGTCGGAAAACAGACTATATCCGCATACGCAGATAACTGTCTTACCCGAAACTTGAATGTTACCATTAAAGCTGGTGAAAATGATATTCCAGTTATAGGCTTGAGTGATAAAGAAACCTACGAAGTCGAACTTACATCAAAGGAAATGACTTATGAAGAAATTCTTGATGCAGGAATAGATACATCCAACCCGTCAAACAGCCATGTATTCAAATATGAATTAAAGCTTGAGTTTGAACCCGAAATAGATTGGGCAAGCCTGCTCTTCTATATGAATGTTGACGGAGACATAATTAGCAGCCAATCGCCCTCAAACGACAACACGGGAAACGGGGGGGACGGAACAGGCCGTTCATGGACATGGATACCGCCGGAGGATAACAATAAAGGTCATTTTGTAATTGAACCAAAGGAAAAAGGCGAAGATAAAATAGTTGTTTACCCCGTCAGCGAATATATGTATCTTATTATTCGCGGCGAAATAACATGGCTTAAAGAGATGTTTGATGTTGAAATGCTTGTTATCAACAATTCGCAGACTGATACACTTGAAAATCTCATATGTGAACTTGAACTTCCCGATGGTCTTTCGCTTGCAGCAATGGTTGAAGAACCGCAAAACTTGATTCAGACAATTGAACATATTTCGGAAGGTGAGTCGAAATCTGTTCATTGGTATGTCAGAGGTGATAAAGAAGGAAATTACGATCTTAAAGCAAAACTTGAAGGAACAATTATGCCTTTTGAAGAAGAGATAAATGAAGAATTTGTTACTGAAAAGGCTGTTCAGGTATGGGCAGGCAGTGCATTGAATCTTCACTTTGAGTTCCCCGATGCGGCATACCACGGCGTAGATTATCCCATCAGAATTACTCTCACGAATGTTTCGGATAAATCACTTTATAATGTTTGTCATTTGATCAGAAATGTTGAGCAAAGTAAGATAGTTTACTACTCTAACGGAGAAATAGTCAACGAAACTTATATGGATGAAGATTTCGTTGGTCACGAATTTGTTAAAGAATTTAAACCCGGCGATAAAATAGTTATGGAAATATCCGTTAATATTTTATTTGAATCCGAGTTGATTGAGTATGAGCTTCAAAAAATAGTCGGTTTGATTGACGGAATTGAAGGGTTGCTTGAAGCATACAAAGGCATAAAAGCTGCATTCGATGCACTCAGTGCTCTTGATAAATGTATTTCAGGTTGCGAAAAGGCTTTGGATAAATTCTTGAAATCAACATCGTATCTGCCGGAGGCTAAACTTGATCTTGCAAGAGATCTGTATAAGTCAATTTCAAAACTTCTGAGAAAATACACATCGTCGGGCAACAAAGCACTTGATTGTGCTGCAAGAATCGGAGATTCAACTATAATTCTGATATTAGATGCATTTGCATCTAACCCCGAAACATTTTTGGAAGAGCATTCTTATGATGATATAAAAGCACTTATCAAAGATGTTGAAGCATTAGGAAATCTCCTTGACTCCGATGATGAAAAAGCACTTAAAAAATTCGATATATTTGATGCTATCAGAACAGCCATAGAATCGCTACCTGTTGTGTTTGCACTGAAAAATGTTGTTTTGTCGGAATATGATTCGAACACAACAAGTATTCCGTGGTCTTATTCTACTATAGACACAGGGGCACAGTATTTTGGCGTATCTAATGTCAGTTCGTACTATGGCAATTTAATGAAAGCTATAATGGCTGAAGTCTGGAACGAGGCGGCTCCGTCTTATCTCAAACTGATTCCCGGACTTGACGATCCGTTAAATTACAACGACGTAAAACGCGAAATAATAGCGGTCGAAAAAGAAATTGCGGAATTCAAAGCAAAGGATGCAACTGGCGAGATTACATTTAATGCGTGGATTGAAAGAAAGGAAGAGGAAGAAGAAGGCCTGATGACCTATGCGCTTAATTTCTTTGAGGGCGATGATTTTGAAATTTCCTGCGATAATGAAACGGCAGTAGTTAAAGACGGTGTGCTTACATTTACCGGCGACGGAATAATTTCCGTTATTCCACAGAACACCGACGGTGGTATTTTGGTTATAGAGGACAGTAAAGGCAACAGATATGAGTATGATATAACTGTTGTTGAACAGCACGAGTGCTCGGTAGACGGGTACGAAGTGATCCTCAATCCCACTTCAGCATATGACGGATTTGCAGTTAAGCGCTGCGGCGTTTGCGAGGATGTTCTTGATATCGAAATTCTGTCTGCAGGCAGCTGCGAAACTCATTCCTTTGGCGAATGGGTAACCGATTGCGAAGCAACCTGCTCTGCAAGAGGCATTATATCCCATGAATGCTCGGTTTGCGGATATTGCGAGATTGAATACAGTGAATCCTCAGCCCATATTCCAGGAGAATGGACAACTGTTCCTGCTACAGAAACAGAGGAAGAAAAGCAAGTTAGACTTTGCACTGCTTGCGGTGAGATTACAGAAGAAAAGTATATTGATTATGTTGCTGCAGAGTCTGTTTCTCTCAATTTTAATTCCATGGAAATCATTAACACTCAAAGTGACAAGTTGATTGCATCTGTATTACCGAATAACGCATCAAACAGAAATGTTGTATGGAGTACAAGTAATAAGAATATTGTCGCTGTAAGCAACGATGGAACAATAATCGCACGTTCTCCTGGTACAGCAACAATTACTGTAACTACCGAAGACGGTGACTATAGTGTATCTTGTGAGGTTACAGTCTTACCCCGAACATTTAATGTTACGTGGATTGCAGACGGTAAGGAAACTATAAACCAAGAAACTGAATGTGGAACAATCACCAAACCAGATGATCCTGCAAAAATAGGCTACACCTTTACCGGATGGACTCCTGGAATTCCCAACTCAATGCCAGCAGAGAATTTAACATTTACCGCAACATGGAGTGCAAACAGCTATGATGCAGTGTTTGATGCAAACGGCGGCAACTGGGATGATGACACAGAAGAAAAGACGGTTACAACTGAGTTTGATGCTCAGATAGTTGCTCCCCAAACGCCCGAAAAACAAGGTTATATTTTCTCAAAATGGTCACCCGAAGTCGGTGTAATGGATAGCGTTGACGGCAAAAAGTTTGTTGCTGAATGGGTTGCGGCAACTGACACACGATACACTGTTGAAACATACACAATGAATACATCAGGTGATTATGAAAAAGTTGTTCAGATCCTTGGCGGAACAACCGATTCAACAGTCAATGCTGTATATACTGTTGAAACAGGTTATGCACTCAACTCTAAAAAGAGTATTCTTTCAGGAACGGTTGCTGCTGACAATTCACTTGTTTTGAAAGTGTATATTGACAGAAATACTTACACATTCACAACTGTTGTTGACGGAGTGTCAACAGAAACAAAGTATCTTTACGGTTCCATGGTTTCTGAACCTGTTACACCTACAAAAGCAGAATATAAGTTCATCAAGTGGGACGGTACTATCCCCGAAACAATGCCCGCCGAAAATGTAACAGTAACAGCTGTGTTTGAGAAATCATATATTTGCCCCGAATGCGGTAATGAAATTCTCGGTGAAACTGCTATCAGCGAACATATTGCATCTGAAACTAAGGTAACAATCAGCGAAGGTGTTGTTACAAGCGGTGAGTTGAAGCCCGGTGCAACAATAGCTGTATCCGCACCTCAGGTTGACGGCAAAATTTTTAGCTATTGGACTGTTGACGGAGCAACAGTAGAGAATTCGGAGTCCCCCGACACAACGATTGTTTTGTCAAACGGAAAGATAACGATAACGGCAGAATATGAAGATTGCGAATGTAAGTGCCATCAGGGCGGCATAGCAGGCTTCTTCTTTAAGATTGTTCTCTTCTTCCAGAAACTTTTCGGAAATAATCTTGAATGCTTCTGCGGCAAAAAGCACTAAAAAATTCCCCGCACAGTAAAAAACTGTGCGGGGAATTTTGTTATACCATCTTAAAATACTTCAACGCATCGGTAATGGCGTCTTCTTTTTCTTTCGGGCAATTGGGGACACGGTGGCCGTCTTTGCCTTTGTTATAGCATTCTCTTTCGATGATGCCGTGTTTTGCTTTGGTCTGAGCTATATTCAGAGTTGAAACCTTCAGACCGAATTTATTAAACACATATTCCTTGATTTCATCATAGGTTGCCTTGCTTTCAGCTGCGGTAATATCCATCTCATCAAGGTCTAAATCTATGTCAATATATGCGTCGGCCTTTCGTTGGGACAAAAGAACAACCGTCTCGACGTGACCCGTTCTCGGGAACATATCAACGGGGGTGGCTTTGATTGCGGTGTAGCCGAGTTCTTTGAAAAGTCCGCAATCTCTCGCAAGTGTTGCGGGGTCGCAGGAAACATAGACAATTTTTTCGGGATTGAAGTCTGCCGCGGATTTCACCATTTCGGGGCTGCAGCCTTTACGGGGCGGGTCGAGGATGATAACATCGGGTCGTATGCCCTCTGTTTTCAGCATTTCAGCTGCCTGAGCCGCATCTCCGCAGATGAAACGTGCGTTCTTCACTCCGTTGATTTCTGCGTTGATTTTCGCATCTTCAATCGCTTCGGGAACGATTTCAACGCCTATGATTTCCTTTGCTTTTCTTGCCATCGAAAGACCGATTGTGCCTGCGCCGCAATAAAGGTCCATAACGGTTTCGCAGCCTGTCAGACCTGCGTATTCTGCGGCTTTTTCGTAAAGCTTTTCAGCCTGATTTCGGTTGACCTGATAAAACGAAAGGGGAGATATTCTGAATTTCAGTCCGCAGAGGATATCGGTTATATAATCGCTGCCCCAAAGAGTGCGGCACTTATCGCCGAGGATAACGTTTGTGTCTTTTGTGTTTATATTGATAATTATACTTTTTATATTCTTCTCTTTTGCGAGAAGTTTTTCAACGAGTATATCTTCAGCGGGCAGACGGTTTCCGTTGATGACGGCACAGACCATTATTTCTCCGCTTGCGCTGCCTTTTCTGATATAAATATGGCGGAGCAGGCCTCTGCGGGTTGTTTCGTCATAGATGCTGACGTTGTTTTCTTTCACGTATTCCGAAAATACGCCGAGAATCCCTTCGAATTCACTTGGCTGAAGAAGGCAGTCGGGGCAATGGATAACTCTGTGGCTGTGAGGTGAATAGAAGCCCGTTTTTATTTCGCCGTTATCGAATGCTACGGGATACTGCGCTTTGTTGCGGTAACGCTTGTCTGTTTCTCCGCCGATTATCGGCTCAAATTCGGGGTCGGCTCCGCCGATACGCCTGAAGCACTCCTTGACGTGATTTGATTTTATCTCTTTTTCGGCACCGTAAGCCATATGAGAAAAAACACAGCCGCCGCACTTGAGATAAACGGGACATTCGGGCGTTATTCTGTCGGCTGACGGATTGATTACGCTTTCGGCTTTTGCGAATGCGTAGTTTTTCTTCACCTTGAGAATGTGAGCGGTGATTTCATCGCCGACGGCAGTTGCGGGCACGAAAATTGCCATTCCGTTGTGCTTGCCGACTCCGCTTCCGTTTGAAGAGCAGGATTCTATTTTAAGAGGTATTCTGTCATTTTTTTTAAGTTCCACGAAAAATCCTCCGAAACAGTCATATCAATATTAAAGTATATCATATATTATTCTGTTTTTCAACCGATAACGGAGCGATCTGTTCGCTCGTTTTTCGAAATTAAAAAAATACACTTGCTTTTTTATGCGGTAATATGTTAATATTCTGTTATCTATGTAATTGGAGGAAGAAAATTGAAGAAAACATTATTGAAAACAGTTGCCTTATTTTTTGCTCTGATTTTTACTTTTTCGACTTTTTCATCGGCGGGTGTCGCAACTCCGTCTGACCCCAAGCCCGAGGAGGGTGTTAGCCATGCTCTTGTGCTTAAGAGTGAAAGCCTGACGGTTTCGATCGGAAGAAGAATTCAGATGACTGCAACGGTAACAAATGTTTCGTCTCAGCCTGAAATAATCTGGTCGACTTCAGATTCTTCGGTTGCTGTTGTTGACAAGGATGGCACGGTCTGGGGTGCAAAAGCAGGTAATGCAAAAATAACCGCGACTGCAATTGTTGACGGCGAAACTCTTCGCGGTGAATATGTAATTACTGTTACTGCGAGAAGAAATCTTCTCAGAAGCTTGCTTGAAAAGCATCAGATTCTGAGCTATCAGTACAGTTACATTGATGATTATTATTACACCAACGACAAGGAAGCATGGCAGTATAATTTCGGCTTCGGAAAAATTTATGACCTTGCGTCACCTTACATTCTGCTTGAATATGATTATGTCAGAGTATTCTTCACCTATGAAAATAAGGACTGGATGCTTCAGATGTGGAAGGGTCAGTACGGACTTGTTTTCTACGGCGGAGAAATCGGCATCTATAACAGAGACCATGTTGAAGACGGCATGAACGAATGGACTTTCTTTAACTGCCCTGACGAAGAGGATTGGCTCAATATGGAAATGACGCTTTGGCACGAAGAGCTGAACGGCACATGGACTCGTGAATTCTCAAGGGAATATGATAAATATTGGTGGTGCACCGGTTTTAAAAACGGTCATCTCAGAAATGAGGAGCCTGCGGACGAACTTCGTATGACGGGCAGAATCACTTTCAAGGATGAAAAAATGGCAGAAATTGTTGCTGACGGTCTTGAGGAATGCGGCTTCGGAATAAGCGGCAGCAAAGATAAGATCGGTCTGGATCAGTTTTACAGAGAGGGCAAAGACATCAGTTTCTGCTGGCAGAATATCTCAGAGGCGGAAAGCACAATGGCGATCAAGGTCATCGGCGGCACACTTTCGGCTTTTGCCGTAATGCCTTTCTGGATCTGGATTTTCCCCTATGTATCGACGTTTGGTCTTCTGACAATACTTGTTTCAATAGTTCTTTAATAAAATTATGCCGTCGGATTTTGATGAGTCCGACGGTTTTTTTGAGAGGTAAAGATGACTTCTGATGAAAAAATTCTGCTTGCCTCGGTTGAGGATAAAGCAAGGCAATGCAGCGAAAATTCAATGATTACCAACACGGCTTTTCTTGATATGCACGAACGCTCGGTGGTTACGGGAATGAAAAATCCTTACATTGACACAAGGATGTTTTTCTACGGCGGATTCAACGACGCCGAGAGGAATATAGCTTTGTTTCTGCCTGAATATATAACCGATGACCCCGTCGGTTATTTCGACAGTTATCCCGATGATGACCCGATTGCGGTTATAGAAATCGAAAAGGATAAATTTTCACCTGCACTCGGTCACAGAGATTATCTCGGTGCGCTTATGGGACTCGGGATAAAGCGGGAAATGGCGGGCGACATCATCGTGAGCGAAAGCGGATGCAGAATGGCGGTGCTTGCAAAGATTGCGCCGTTTGTTGCCGAAAATCTCGGCAAGGCGGGCAGAGGCACTCTCAGGGCAAAAATAATCCCTCCTTCGGAGGCGAGAGAGAGTGCGAAGGCAGTCGGGATTCCCGATAGCTTCACCGTATCTTCGATGCGGCTTGACAGCGTTGTGAAGAATGCGTTTCGTCTTTCAAGAGGGGATGCCGCAGATGCGATTGAAAGCGGTGTTGTTTATGTCAATGATGTCGAATACACAAAACCCGATAAAAAAATCGCCGAAGGCGATAAAATCGTCTTCAGGCGAAAAGGCAGGATAATAGTCAATGATTGCTCGTCTGTGTCGAAAAAAGGAAGAGTAATTGTTGAGATTACAAGGTTTCAATAAATTGTCAATTGCATACAAAAGCAAGAAAAAGGTGCTGAGGAAGCACCTTTTTCTGCATGGGGTTGAATTGAGGAGGGGTATTGCGTATGTACCTTGCAGGTTGCGGCTCCCGCTCGGTACATTTAGATAATACCCCGCAAATATTAATTCCGTATGAATTCAATTTTAACGTTTGTAGGATATTTTGTTAATTCGACATTGACAAAATGATTGCGAGAGATTTATAATAAATATCTAAAAAGGAGGAGAATTATTATGAAAAGAAATCTTAAAAACGTTTTAGCGGTTTTCTTGTTGTTTTTAACAATATTTTCTTCTTTTTGTCCCGGCGTTTTTGCCGGAGAAAGTGAAATAAGCGAAGTTAATATTACTTTGCCCGCACCTCGGACAGGCGAAGAAACATACGCACATAAAGAAATTGTACTCGATAACAAAAACTGCCGTGTAGGAACGATTGCGTGGGTTTCAAAATTTAACGGCGTTGAGTTTTTTGCAAAATCCGATGTTTTTCTTCCGCAATACGAATATTCTTTGATATTTGATCTTCGCCCTCAAAACGAAGGTGATTATTTTGCTGAAAATTGCGTTGTTAAGGTGAACGGTGAAACTGTTCAATATGTCCGTGACGACGATGGTGACTATGTTTTAATAGAGTACAATTTCGGAAAACCGGAAGGCGAATATTCTTTATTTAAAATTATTTTCCAAACGCTTAAGAGCCTTTTTGTTTATATAAAGGACAGCTTGTTTGGTTTTCGACTTTACAATTTTAGCCGTGTTTCGGTAAACTGACAAAAAACGGCGGGAGCAACACCCGCCGTTAAAATCACTTGCCTATTGCCTTTTTATACTCATCAATCATCTCTTCCTTAACGATGCCTTTGAGCAGGTTGAGGGAGAGAATTTCATTTGCTTTCATATAGTCCGCACTCATAAAATCGCCCGCAATGATGTTGGCTTTTTCAACAAAATTCGGGTCTGCGGCAATATCGGCGATGATGCCGGGGAAATATTTACGGGTGATTTTGTCAAGGTCATCGGGCCATTTTGACCAGCCGATCTCCGTGCCGGGATTGGGTGTCTGCTGAGTCTGGAACCAGAAGAAACCGTCGGTGTCGGTGTTGCGGAAATAATTTATGATTTCCTTTGCGAATTTTTCGGGCTTATAGCCGTGAACCTCGCCGCTCCACGGACCCGCAACGGGGCAGTCGTTGCTGAAATCATATTCTTTGTTTTCGTTAATGATTATGTATTTTTTGCCCGATTTTCTTATGTCACCAATGGTGAGATCGCTGATATCGCCGTATCCCGTCAGCGCATATTTTTCGGGGCTGAGATATTCTCTGATGAGTCTTGATGTTTCGCCTGCGTTGCCTTTGTAGCTGAGTCTGAAAGGACCGATTTGCTGATTCATATATGTTATCATTTTGATAACAAAAAAATCGTTGCTTTCATCAAAAATCATTTTGAGGCTTTCAAATGCAAGCTTTGCAGGCATACCCTTCATAATTCCGTGAGCGATAAAAAGTCTGCCTTTTTTGTCTGCTTTGAGTCTGATATCGAAAAATCTTACGCCGTGCTGATACTGCTCGAAAAGTGAGCCGTTCTGGCATTTTGCAAGCTTTGCCATACCCATTGTTGCCGAGTTGTGGGAGCCGGGCATTGCGATTCTGGTGATTTTTGCGTCGTCTTTGATATAGGACATCCAATTCTTATAGAACATATTTTACACCACCTGAAAAATATAGAATTTGAGATAATCGGTTTCGGGAACGTTCCAGAGCACGGGGTGGTCGCAAGCCTGCTGACGGGCTTCAATCTGCTTGAGCTGAACGCCTGCGTCAGCCGCCGCATCGTGGAGCATTTTGACGAAAAGCTCGTTTTTCATAAAGTGTGAGCAGGAGCAGGTTGCAAGGTATCCGCCTCTCGGAAGAAGCTTCATTGCTCTGTAATTTATTTCTTTATATCCTCTTTCCGCACTGTGTACGGTTTTGCGGCTTTTCGTGAATGCAGGTGGGTCGAGAATGATAAAATCATAAGGCTTTCCGCCCTTTGATTCAAGCTCGGGAAGAAGGTCGAAAACATCTGCGGCAAGGAAATCCATTCTGCCGTCAAGACCGTTTCTTTCTGCATTTGCCTTTGCCATTTCAACGGCTGTTTTTGAAACGTCAACTGCGGTTACGTGCTCTGCACCGCCCATTGCGGCATTGAGAGCAAATGAACCTGTGTGTGTAAAGCAGTCGAGGACTTTTTTGCCCTTTGCGATTTTCGAAACGGCGAGGCGGTTGTATTTCTGGTCAAGGAAAAATCCCGTTTTCTGACCGTTTTCGACATCAACAAGATATTTTATTCCGTTTTCGCAAATCTCCGTAACCGTGTTTTCGGGGTGGGGGATGGATTCGTACCAGCCTTTATATTGTTCAAGACCCTCAAGTTCGCGGATTGCAACGTCGTTCCGCTCGAAAAGACCGTTGATTTCTTCGCCGCCGTCACGCAGAATTTTCACGAGCGACGCGTAAATCATATCCTTGATTTTTTCCATGCCGTAAGACAGCACCTGAGTGACGATTATATCGGAAAAGCGGTCAACGGTGAGACCTGGGAGTCCGTCTGCTTCGCCGAAAACGAGGCGGCAGCAAGAAAAGTCGTCGCCCATAACGGTTTTTCTGTAATCTATTGCATATTTCAGCCTTCTTTCCCAGAATGCGGGGGAGAAGGCTTCGTTTGCGTTTGAGGAAAGAACACGCACTCTTATTTTACTGTTGAGGCTTAAAAATCCCGTGCCTAGATAGGAGCCTTTGGGTGAAAGCACGTCAACAAGGCAGCCGTTGGGCATATCACCGAAGGTCTGGGTTATTTCTGCATCATAGACCCACGGATGACCTTTTTTGAGCGCCGCTTCAGCCTTTTTTGTTACGGTTACAATCGGAAAGTTTCGTTTGTTTTTCATAAGATTATCACTTTCGCATTTTATTTTACAACATTTAATTCTATCATATTTATGAATATGTTGTCAACGATTCGTGATGATTAGAGGAAACTAACCGCAAAAAGAGTATATTTATACAAAATTTGCAGAAAAAAGTTTCTTAAATCGTGCAAAAAATATCGATAAAAAAGTAGCAATTTTTATAATTGTATGTTATAATTCTTTAGAATGCAGAATTGCGGGTGTTTGTGTCCGCTGCTCTGTAATATTCAATTGTTTAAAATTTCATTCAGGAGGAATGACTTAGATGGTTAAAAAAATCAGCAACCTGCCTTTCACAGGCACTCCCGAACAGGAAGCACAGCTCAAGGCTATCATCGCAGAATGCAAGGATGATAAGAGTATGCTTATGCACGTTATGCAGGAAGCACAGAACATTTACGGCTATCTGCCCATCGAGGTTCAGACCATGATCGCAGACGGCATGAACGTTCCCCTTCAGAAGGTTTACGGCGTTGCAAGCTTCTATGCTCTGTTCTCCCTCACTCCCAAGGGCAAGTACAACGTTTCGGTTTGCCTCGGAACAGCTTGCTACGTTAAGGGCTCACAGGAAATTCTCGACAAAATCTGCGAAGTTCTCGGCGTTGCACCCGGCGAATGCACAGACGACCTCAAGTTCTCGGTTGAGGCTTGCCGCTGCATCGGTGCTTGCGGTCTTGCTCCCGTTTTCACAATCAATGAAGATGTTTACGGAAGAGTAACTGCAGACGAAATTCCCGAAATCCTCGCAAAGTATAACTAAAATCATAACCCCGTAACGGAAATGAGGGATTGATAAATGACTATCAACAACATAAAAGATTTACTCGGCGCAGAGGTCCTTTGCGGCAACGAACATCTTGAAAACGATGTTCATTCTGCCTGCGGAAGCGATATGATGAGCGATGTCCTTGCGTACGTCAAGAATCAGGCGGTGCTTTTAACGGGACTTGTCAATGCTCAGGTTATCCGTACCGCAGAAATGATGGATATGATGTGTGTTGTTTTTGTGCGTTCAAAGCGCCCTTCGCCCGATATGTTAGAGCTTGCAAACGAATGCGGCATTGCAGTGATGACCACTCCGATGCGTATGTATGACGCTTGCGGCATTCTCTATTCGAACGGGCTGAGAGGAAACGGTGAATCTGATGGCTGAACCCTTGGTATTCCGATTTGAGGTTGACGGTGATAATTTCACCTCTGCGGGTCAGGCTTCGGTGCAGGTCAAAAAGAATCTGCGTCAGCTCGGCATTGACCCCGAAACAATCCGCCGCGTTTCAATTGCTATGTATGAAGGCGAAATCAACATGGTGATTCACGCAAAAGGCGGAACGGCCGATGTTATCGTCAGCGACGAATGCATCGAAATAATTCTGGCGGATAAAGGCCCCGGCATTGCCAACATTGAGCAGGCTATGCAGGAAGGCTTCTCAACGGCTCCCGATAATATCCGTTCGCTCGGTTTCGGCGCCGGTATGGGTCTGCCCAATATGAAAAGATATACCGATGAAATGCAGATTGATTCGGTTGTAGGTGAAGGAACTACCATCACAATGAAGGTAAACTACTGAGCCTGACGAATCGGGAAGGAGTGTATTTTTATGAATACATACATTCATTCGGTTGCTCTTGACCCGAGCAAATGCACCGGCTGCACAACCTGCATGAAGCATTGCCCCACAGAGGCAATCAGAATCCGCAACGGCTGCGCCGTGATTGATTCGGAGCGCTGCATCGACTGCGGCGAGTGCATCCGTAACTGTCCCAATAATGCCAAAAAGAGTATCTGTAACTCTTTTGACGAAATCAAAAAATACAAATTCAAAATTGCATTGCCCGCACCCGCGCTTTTTGCACAGTTTGATAATCTCGACAACATAGGCTATGTGCTTCAGGGCTTGCTCGATATCGGTTTTGACGATGTTTTTGAGGTTTCAAAGGGCGCCGAGCTTGTTTCGGCATATACCCGCCTCTATCTTCAGACCGAGGGTATCAAAAAACCCGTTATCAGCACAGCTTGCCCCGTTGTGGCGAGACTCATCGTTCTTCGTTTCCCGTTCCTCAAGGATAATCTTATTCCGCTCTTGCCTCCGATGGAGGTTGCCGCTAAGCTTGCGAGAGAAAAAGCGATGAAGGAGCACCCCGAGCTTAAAAAGGAGGATATCGGAGTTTGTTTCATCTCTCCGTGTCCCGCAAAAATGAGCTACGCAAGGAACGGATTCGGAAGCTACAAGAGCGAGGTTGATATGGTAATTTCGATGAGCGAAATTTATCTTCAGCTTATCAACGTTATGAAGCGCGAAAAGCTTTGCGAAGTCGCAAGTCAGGCAGGAAGAATCGGCCTGAGTTGGGCGATATGCGGCGGCGAAGGCTCCGCACTTTTCAATGACAAAATTCTTGCCGCGGACGGAATCAACAATGTTATATCCGTTCTCGACCAGATAGAAGACGGCAACATTCCCCCGATTGATTTCGTTGAACTCAATGCCTGCCCGAGCGGCTGTGTCGGCGGTGTTCTGACGATTGAAAATCCCTACGTTGCAAAAAACAGACTTCATACCCTGAGGCGGTATATGCCCGTTTCTCTCAACAAACCCGAGGACGACGAGAGCTATATTCCCCACGAATGCTTCTTTACCGACCTGCCGAATTATAATCCGCTCAACAGACTGAGTGATAACATCGGCGAATCAATGCGTCTTATGTCAAAGATTCAGGCGGTTCGCAAGGAGCTTCCGGGTATCGACTGCGGCTCTTGCGGCGCTCCGAGCTGCCGTGCGTTTGCAGAGGATATCGTTATGGGAAATGCAGACAGAAACGACTGCATAATCGCCTACAAGGAACTTCTTAAGAAATATATCGAAAACTACAGCGGAGGTGAGTCGGTTGACGGTGAATGAGCTTGCGGCAATGCCCGGATTCAAAGCTGTTTCGATTCCCGACGGTGAACGCGAAATCAGTAACGTTTATATCGGTGACCTCCTGAGTTGGGTTATGGGAAGAGCAAAGGCGGACGGTGCGTGGATAACGATTATGTCCAACATCAACATCGTTGCCGTTGCATCCCTTGCCGACGTTGCGTGTATAATCCTTGCCGAGGGCGTGACTCTCGATGCTGCCGTTACCGAAACGGCAAACGCAAAGGGTGTCAACATCCTCACGTCGGATCTGCCCGCTTACGAAACGGCGATGCTTCTTAAGATATGAAGAAATATTATTACGATTTGCACATTCACTCCTGCCTGTCGCCCTGCGGCGACGACGATATGACTCCGAATAACATTGCGGGCATGGGTGTGGTTGCGAAGCTGGATATTATGGCTCTGACCGACCACAACACCTGCCTTAACTGCCCCGCTTTTTTCAAGACGGCGCAGGCAAACGGAATCGTACCCGTTGCGGGCATGGAGCTGACGACTGCGGAGGATATCCACCTTGTCTGCCTTTTTGAGCAGCTTGAGGATGCGCTGAAATTCAGCGAAGAAGTGAATCGCCGCAGAATACCCTTCAAAAACCGCGTCGATATTTTCGGCCGGCAGATGATAATGGACGAAAACGACGAGGTTATCGGAGTTGACGAATATCTGCTTTCGAATGCAACGCAGATAACGGTTGACGAAGCGCCCGACCTGGTGAATTCATTCAGCGGAATATGCTACCCTGCCCATATCGACAGAGAAGCAAACGGAATCATTGCCACTCTCGGCGTATTCCCCGAAATGCCGTATTTCCCGTGTGCGGAGCTTCACGATTCCGATAAAAAGGGTGAATATATCTCAAAATTCCCCATTCTTGCGGATAAACCCATTGTGGTTTCTTCCGATTCCCACTATCTGTGGGATATAAGCGGCAGGCTCAATTGCTTTGAGCTTGATGTTGAAGAAGAAACTCCCGAAAACATCCGCAAAAAGCTTTTCGAAAGGCTGAGAAACATATGAAAGAATTATCACTGAACATTCTTGATATCGCAAAAAACTCGGTCAAAGCAAAAGCGGAGAATATTCTTATAAAACTCATTGAAACAGACGAAACCCTGACTCTTACGATAAAGGATGACGGCTGCGGAATGAGCGAAGAAACGGTTCAGAATGTTATGAATCCGTTTTACACAACGAGAACAACGAGAAAAGTCGGTCTCGGAATTCCGCTGCTCAAGCTTGCGGCGGAGCAGACGGGCGGAAGCATAGAAATCACTTCCGTCTGCGAAACGGACAGCCCCGACAGTCACGGAACAACGGTCACGGCGTTTTTTTTCAAGAATCACCTTGATTTTACGCCGCTCGGCGATGTCGTTTCAACGGTGACGGTGTTGATTCAGGGTTCGCCCGATATCGATTGGAAGTTTGTTCACGTTATCGGCAACGAAAGCGTTGAGCTGGACACAAAAGAACTCAGAGAAGTTCTCGGCGATGTTCCGCTTGACAGCTACGAGGTTATAAAATGGATTGAGGATTTCCTTAAAGAGTCCTATGAGTCCGTTTCATAATACAATAAATAATTAAAGAGAGGATAGATGTTATGAAATCATTGGCTGAGCTTGCAGCAATCAGAGAAAAGATGAAGGATAAGGTTGTCCTTCGCGAAGGCAGCGGCGAAATCAGAGTTGTTGTCGGCATGGCAACCTGCGGCATCGCAGCAGGCGCAAGACCCGTTCTCAACGCATTTGTTGAGGAAGTCGGCAAGGCAGGACTTGCAGAGAAGGTTACCGTTTCACAGACAGGCTGCATCGGCGTTTGCCAGTATGAACCTGTTGTAGAAATCTTTGAAGCAGACAAAGAAAAGGTTACCTACATCAAGATGACTCCCGAAAAGGCAGCCGAGGTTGTTGAAAAGCACCTCAAGGGCGGCAAGGCTATTCAGGAATACACAATCAGCAACGCTATCTCATAATGGAGGTTAAAAAAATATGATTCGTTCCCATGTATTGATTTGCGGCGGTACCGGCTGTACTTCATCGGGCAGTAAGGTACTCATTTCCACTTTTGAAAGCGAAATCGAAAAGAACGGTCTCGCAGAAGAAGTAAAAGTTGTTCAGACAGGCTGTTTCGGTCTTTGCGCCCTCGGCCCCGTTGTTATCATTTACCCTGAAGGAACCTTCTACAGCCGTGTTGCGGAAGCAGACGTTGCAGAAATCGTTTCAGAGCATCTTCTTAAGGGCCGTATCGTTGACAGACTTGTTTACAAGGATGCAGACGAAAGCGTTATTGAAGAAGCAGGCAAAACTCTTTCACTCAATGACACAAACTTCTATAAAACACAGAAGAGAGTTGCACTTCGCAACTGCGGTCTTATCGACCCCGAAAGCATTGATGAATACATTGCA
>JAZNFD010000398.1:0-3710 GCA_045588975.1 Acutalibacteraceae bacterium
GATTTCGATATAACCGCTGACCGCTTCAGTAAGGTAAGCTCTGTTGCTTCCTTTTTGCCGATTTTTGCGGGTGTATGTGATAAGGAACAGTGTGCAAAACTCGTTGAACATCTTAATAATCCCAAAGAATTCGGCACGGAATTTCCCGTTCCAAGCATATCTAAAAAAGACAAAAGCTTCGGTACGGACATGTGGCGCGGTCCCGTCTGGATTAATTATAACTATATGATTTCAAAGGGACTTGCAGATTACGGACACCACTGTTTGTCACAGAACATCAAGGATAAAACGCGTGATGTTATCAATGAGTGGTATAACCGTACGGGTACCGTTTATGAGTTTTATGACAGCGAAAACAAGATTCCTCCTTTCTGCTTTAACAGAAAAGGTGAAGTTTACGAGCCTTATGATTTCAGAGTGAAATATCAGGCAATCAGAGATTACGGGTGGAGTGTTACTCTCGCGTTTGATTTAATGAATGAGCAGTAAAAATAAGCACGGCTTACCTGAAAGTCGTGCTTTTGTTCGATGCTGTCGGTTTTTTTATTGAGTTTCGACAATTAATATGATAAACTGAAAAATAATAAAGAGTATGGCTGGTGATTATTGTGCAATTCGGTTTTACATCCACGTCCTTCCGTCAGATAAAAAGTCTTGAAAAAATAGTTGATATAGCCGTAAAGGCTGAAATAGACTGTATCGAGTGGGGCGGAGACGTTCACGTCAGAAGCATTGCGGATGCAAGAAAAGCGAAGGAGCTTTGTGACAAAGCAGGCATACGCATAAATTCATTCGGCAGTTATTACCGTGTGGGCAGTAAAAATGCCGATGAGTGGAAAGAAATTTGTGAAATTGCAAGCACTATGGGCGCACGTAGTGTCCGTGTTTGGCTCGGTAGGGCTGACAGCGAAAAGACTGACGAACTAACGTATAAAATAATAGTTGAAGACACAAAAAGCATCTGTGCGACAGCCAAAGAATACGGACTCATCGTCTGCCCCGAATGTCACGATAACACATTTAACAATAATACTGATGCTTTTCTGAAAATACACAAGGATGTCGGCTGTGACAATTTCAGAACATATTTCCAGTCACGTTATAAACGGCTTGAATACGACCTTGACCGCATTGAACGTACGCTGCCGTATATTGAAACCGTTCATATTTCCTATTCCGAGCAGAGCCGTGAGCAGTTTCCGTTATTCAGGCCAGGCTATATAGATACCTTAATCGACAAGCTGAAGCAATCAGGATTTGACGGCAATATGCTTCTTGAATACACATATCCCTGCGGACTATTCGGTTTCCCCTTTTCAATGGTAAATGATATGAAAAAGCTTAAAAATAAGGTGGGTGGCAAAAAATGAAAATCGCACTTTTAGGCAGCAATCAGCTCCAGTTTTCCAAGGTTTATACACCTGAGGTGCTTGAAAAATTAAGTGAGTACGGTGAGCTTTCGCCAAGGATAAATAAAAACAATATTGAAGAGTACAGAGATTTTCTCAAGGGTTGTGAGATTGCCTTTTCCACCTGGGGAATGCCGCAGTTCACAAAAGAGGAAATTGCCGAGTATATGCCTGACCTCAAGGCTGTATTTTATTCTGCAGGTACGGTGCAGTATTTTGCACGGCCGTTTCTTGAAAGCGGAATAAAGGTATACTCTGCTTTTGCGGCTAATGCCGTTCCTGTTGCAGAGTATACCGTTGCACAGATTTCACTTGCGGCAAAGGGCTTTTTCCAGGCGGCTAAGTATTACCGCATCCTGCCCTTGCGTTCTCTCGCATTTGCGCAGTCTTCAACGGGTTGCTTCGGTTGTAAGGTCGGACTTATCGGCCTTGGTGCAATCGGCAGAATGGTTGCGGAAAGATTAAAGGATTTCGATGTTGAGGTTTATGCGTGCGACCCGTTTATTCCTGAAGTAACAGCAAAAGAGCTTGGTGTAACTTTGGTTGATATAGAGACAATTTTCAGCGAGTGCGACATAATCAGTAACCACCTTGCCAACAAGCCTGAGCTTAAAAATGTTTTCAACGCTAAGCTTTTCAAGAAAATGAAAAAGCATTCCACTTTCATTAACACTGGTAGAGGTGCACAGGTTGCGGAGTATTCACTTGCACTCTCACTTCTTCTTCATCCGTCACGGACCTTTGTGGCTGATGTGCTGAAAAAAGAATTTTTCCCGTACATAAATCCGCTTTTCTGGGTACCCAATGCAATACTTACACCCCATATTGCAGGCAGTATCGGCAACGAGCCTCAGCGTATGGCTTACTATATGATAGAAGAAATGAAGAGCTTCCTTTCCTCAAGTCCCACACGCTTCGAGGTAACACTCGAGGCTCTTGAGAGGATGGCATAAGCCTATGACATTTTTTTATTTGTTACTTGCCGTGATTGTGCTTGTGGTAATAATTACGGCAGCCCAGCTTGTTTGTCTGCTTCGCATAAAATCTGTACCTGACTTACCCGACAAAGCAAATGCTGACAAATATTCACTCAATATTAACGGTAAAAGCTTTGAGGATTTGTATTTGTTTCTCGTCGGCAAGCAGACAGATCCGTCATTCAGCGAGGACGAAGTTTTTCGGCTTCTTTCCAAACAGACGGAATATATGAACAAACGCTTTGACTGTGCAGACTTCAGAGCACAGATGCTTTTTAAAATTTACAAGGACTGTCCGCTGAGTGACCGATGCTCGGCTCTTACTAAAAGCACCTTTCTCGGCTTTAAATATTTTATGGACGAGCCGGGTGACGACAGTATGTGCTACTGGTCAGAAAACCATCAGATTCTGTTTGCCGTCAGTGAGTACCTTGCAGGTCAGGAATGGCCAGATGAGGTTTTTACAAATGATGGCAATACAGGTGCGGAGCATATGCAGAAAGCTACAATCCGTATTGATGCCTGGATGCAACAACGCTTTGACTACGGATTTTCCGAATATTTAAGCAACAACTATATCGCCGAAGATATTGCACCTATGGCGAATTTCATAGCCTATTCAAAGGACGAAAAAGCTGTTAATCGAATGAAAATAATTATGGATATTCTTTGGCTTGATGTTGCACTAAACAGCGTTAATAACCGCTTTGTTGCGGTCAGCTCAAGGATGTACGGCAACAATAAGGCCGCAAACTGTATCGGCAACAGCATACAAAGTGCAATGAATATCCTGTGGGGAAAAGAAGTCACAAAAAAGATTTTTTCCCTTCCCAACATTTCCGAAGAGGAAAGAAAACTTTTCGAAACTTCACTGTCCAAAAAGCCGAATTACATCGTTCTGTGTTTTACCGATGCGGTTGAAAAAGGACTTTACACTCTGCCCGAGGCAATAAAGGATATTGCAGTTTCGGATGAAGCCTTTGTTTCAAAGATGAGCTGTGGCCTGTCGCCTGACGATATGGTTAATGAAAAGTTAATAGGACAGAGTGATGCTTGCATTATGGCGCAAACAGGTGCTGAAACCTTTACAAATCCTCAGGTAATCTGCAATACGCTTGAATACATGAGAAAAAACAAGCTGTATTCAAACAAATTCCTCAGTTATTTCAAATTCCTGAATCTTACGGTTTTACGGTGTGTTAACTGGCAGAAATTTGCTCAAAAGCACAGCATTATGCCTCACGGAATTGCACTTGGCAGAGGTAATGTTTACACGTACCGTACATCCCGTTATTCACTGTCAACCGATATCGCGAAGGATGTC
>JAZNFD010000399.1:0-17477 GCA_045588975.1 Acutalibacteraceae bacterium
TCGGCTGACCAACAACCAAAGGAGGAAATTATGTTGGATCAGCAGAAAATCACCATCATCTACTGCCGCCTGTCCGTGGAGGACATCAAGGAAGATACCAAAGACGGAAAGGGTAATTCCAAGGCAGACGAATCGAATTCGATACAGAACCAAAAAGAACTGCTTCTTCGCTACGCAAAAGACCATGGCTACACGAACACAAAAGTCCTGATCGATGACGGTTATACGGGTACGAACTTCAACCGTCCCTCATTTCAGCAGATGATTGAGGATATTGAACTCGGATATATCTCAACGATAATCGTAAAAGATATGTCCCGTCTGGGCAGAAACTATCTTGAAGTCGGCTACTATACCGACAACTACTTTCCGCAGAAAAATGTCCGGTTCATTGCAATAAATGACGGAGTTGACAGTGCAGACGGTGACAACGAATTTGCACCGATAAGAAATGTAATCAACGAGCTTTATGCAAGGGACATCAGCAGAAAAGTACGCTCGTCATACCGAATAAGAGGTAATTCGGGCGAACCACTTTCAAAACCGCCTTACGGATATACCGAATCTCCCGACAATCCGAAAAAATGGATAATCGACCCCGAAGCGGCTGCTGTTGTGAAACGGATATTTCAAATGAGTCTTGAGGGCAAAGGCAACGAAACAATTGCAAGGATATTGCACGAAGAAAAAGTTCTGGTGCCTACATCATATATGATAGAAAAAGGCATCAGGCAAAGCGGAAGAAAACCTCCTGACCCGTGCAAGTGGATGGCAACAACAGTCGGAAGAATCCTTGAAAGTCAGGAATACTGCGGAGACGTTATCAATTTCAAGACATATTCCCGTTCGTTCAAAGACAAGCGGAGATTGGCAAATCCAAAAGAAAACTGGGTAATTTTTAAAGACGTTCACGAACCGATAGTTGACCGTGAAACTTTTGAGCTGGTTCAGAAATCCATAAAAAACACCAAACGGAGAGCACCCAAACCCGAGAACGGTGAGAAAAGCATATTCAGCGATTTGCTTTACTGTTCGGATTGCGGTCACAAACTGTGGCATCACGTGAATCCCCGTAACAAAGATATCAAGTTTTTCAGTTGTTCCAACTACAAGAAAGACACAAGAGGCACCTGCGATGTAAGGCATTATGTCCGTGCGGATGCAATAGAGCAGGTTGTGATGCTTGAACTCAAACGGCTTGCGAAGTTTCTTGAATATGACGAAGAAGCATTTGCTGATATGCTTGCCGAGAAGACAAACGAAGATCTTGTTGCAGAAAAGAAACAGGTTCAGAAAGAGCTTGACAGAGCAATTGCAAGAAATGAAGATGTTGCGAGGCTGTATGAAAGGCTTTATGAAGATAATGTTTCGGGCAAGGTGACCGACGAATGGTTTATGCAGTTATCTCACAAATATGAAAGCGAAAGGCTTGAACTCAAAACAAAGATTCAGCAATACCGTGAGCAGCTGAGCAATCTCGGTACAATGCAGAAAGGCAAGGAGCAATTCATATCAGCCGTGAGAAAGTTTATGCAGATGGAAACCCTGACAGCACCGCTGCTCAAAGAACTGATAGACAAAATCGTTGTTTACGAAACGCAGGGAACAGGAAAATACAGAACGCAGAGAATTGTAATTTACTACCGATTTGTAGGCTATCTCGAAATACCGCTGACCGAAAGCGAATGGGAATATTACCAAGCCTATACAAGACAGGGAGTTGCGGTTGAATATATCTCAAAGAATATCCCGGCATAAAAAACTGTCCGTAACAAACAAAAAGAGCAGGCATAACACCTGCTCAAAAATATAATTGAAATAAAAAATCGAGTGTTCACAACTTGAATCCGTTATGAACACTCGAGATGGCGCGCTGTAAGGGATTCGAACCCCTGACCTTTTGGTTCGTAGCCAAACACTCTATCCGGCTGAGCTAACAGCGCATATTCACTTTGGCAGTCGGCCTGAGTTCCGATTGCCAAAGTATAATATCATATCTTTTTCAAAAAATCAATACCTAAAACGAAAAAATTTGAATTTTTTTCAAGTCACAATATACCCATTACTAAATTCAACTCTAGATGTATATATGTTCTCCGAATCCGTTGTAGTAAGTGCTTTTGTGGTAGCAAGTGTTTGGTCGCCTTCGTTTTTAATAAAACAATCGTGATAGATTGTTGACCAGAGTACCCAGACGTCTGCGCCGTTCTGATAGTATGAATCGTCAACAAGCTGGTTTGATGCCGCAGCTCTTACGAAGCCTGAATCTCTGAGACCGTAAACAAAGAGGTTTGCCATTTCAGTTGACTTGAATGTGATTCTGCCCTTAACCTTAAGCTCGGTCTTGGGGATTGTGTACTTTGTGAGCTGACCCTTAACGAAGCCTGTTGCCCACCAGTACTTACCGTATTCTCTGGTAAACACCTTCTCATATGTGCCACTATTGTTTTTGCTCCAGTAACAATCCAATTGCATATTAAGCCAATCTTCTTTATCAGCACAAGTGTAATAATTAACGCCGCTTGTGTCGCCCGTATATGTTCCGCCGGGAGCTGTATAAACACCGATTTCAGCACCAACGAGAAGGAACCCGTACTGACCCTTCCAAAACTGAATCATCCAGTCCTTGCTGCCATAGTTGAAACGGATACGAACCTGGTCGATAAACATACCTGCCATCGGAGCCATATTATCATAAACTTCATTGTAACCTGTATTCTTCTGCCAGCAATCTTTATCGTCTGTGTAATAAAAGTTGCCCTCCGCATCATATTTGTAACCTGCAAACTGATCGTCATTTTCGCCAAAAATATTATCAACAAACTCGTCATCGGTTTTAGGTTTAACCGTTGTTGTTTTATTATTTGTCTGTGTGGTAGTAACCACTTGTGTAAATACTTTATGATAACTTTCAACTATATTTTCAAGATATGAAACTCTGCTTTCAAGTGATGAAACCCTAGATTCAATTGCGGTATCAACAACAGTATATCCGAAAAGTCCTATAATTGCCGTTAGAATTGTAATTACTATTCGTTTCATTTTATGCACACCTATCATTTTAATGACAAAGGCTGAAAGTCCAAAAACTTCCAGCCTATTTTTTATTTTGCTTTCTTTGCTTTCATTTTTGCGATTGCTTCTTCGATTTTGGGGTAAACAACATCATAAAGCTTTGCAAAGATGAAATAGCCGATAACAGCATAAAGAATGCCTACGAATGCGCCGACGATAACGTCTGTGGGATAATGAACGCCAACATAGATTCTTGACATGCCCATAAGGAATGCAAAGATGAATGCCGCAATTGATGCGCCCTTGTTTTTGAGAACAAGTGTGAGTGCCATTGCAAATGTGAATGCCGATGAGGTGTGGCCCGAGGGGAATGAGAGCGACTTTGATGACATATAGTCAACAATTGCGGGCCATTCATAGCCTGCATTCCATTTTTCTGCAAAGCCGGGGAATCTGTCGATTGTCCAGTCAACCTTGCCGAAAAGACCGATCCAGTCAAATTCTTTGCCGTATTCGGTGAATGCCTTCTGTGCGGCTTCGGGGAGAATCGTGAGATTGTAGGGTCTGGGTCTTTCCATAATGGGTTTGATAAGCTCGTTATTGAGAAGAGTCATAACAAGAAGTGAGCCGAGGCACACAAGACCTGCTTTTCTTGTTTTCTTGAAGCAGAGCATAACCAGTCCGAGAGCAATGAAAAAGACGCCTTCGTCGCCGAGGGTTGTTATAATCTTCATAATCGGGGTGAGCCAATCCATTCTGACGAAATCCTTGAAGAATTCGAAAATGGCAAGGTCAAAATTAAGTATCGCTTCCAAAAATATCATCCTTTCGTTTTGTTTTTTATATTATCACTTTTTTTGCAGAAAATTTCAAGTACTATTTTAAAGTTTTTTATTTCATACCGGATTTTATCATTTACGACGAAAACAGACCGCATAAATGAGGCTCACGGCTATTGCAATTAGGTAAATATTAGGTTATAATAATTGTATCTATATTGATTGAGAGGATATAATGTGAAAACACAAATCATTAGCATAAATAACGCCGCCGAATTCGATGCATTTGTCGAGTCGCACGAAAACGGGCATTTTCTCCAGACATCGCTTTGGGCAAAGGTCAAAGACGACTGGAAATGGTTCGGAATCATCTGCAGAAACGACAGCGGCAAAATCACGGGCACTATGGGTGTGCTTCTCAGAAAAATCTCAAAGCTGCCCTATCATATGATGTATGCTCCGAGGGGTCCCGTTTGTGATTTCAACGACAAAGAAACCTTCTCCGCACTTATCGATGCCGCAAAGCAGGAAGGCAAAAAATACAATGCATATGAACTGAAAATCGACAAAGACGTGCCCGTTGACAACGAAGAATACCGTGCAATTGCACTTTCCCAGGGCTTCAGATTCAAAGAACGCACAATAAACTTCGAAGATTTTCAATGCAGATATGTCATCAGAATTCATCTCAACGGAAGAACCGAGGACGAAGTTTTTGCGGCATTCCATTCAGACCACCGCAGAAAAATCCGCAATGCAATAAAAAACAATGTTGAAATCAAGATTCACGGCAGTGAAAAAGCCGATGTTTTCTATTCACTGATGAAAGAAACCTGCGAAAGAGACGGATTTGAGCTTCGCCCTGCCGAGTATTTTGCAAAAATTCTTGACTGCTTCGGCGACAAAGCAAGGCTCTACCTCGCATACTATGAAGGCAAACCGATCGCAGGTGCGATTTCTGTGCTCTGGGGCGATAAGCTCTGGTATTTCTACGGTGCATCGTCAAACGAAAACCGAAAAGTTATGCCGAATTATCTGATGCAATGGGAAATGATAAAATGGTCGATAGAAGCAGGGTGCAGAATCTATGATTTCAGAGGTGTTGCAGGCGTTATCGATGAAAGTAACCCACTCTTCGGACTTTACCGCTTCAAGCACCGTTTTAACGGCGATTATGTTGAATTTATGGGCGAAATGGATTTGATAACAAAACCGACTGCCGCAAAAATCGTTGCCGCATCACAGGAAATAATGAAAAAATTAAGATAAAGGAGAACTGATTATGATTAATGTTACCGTTTGGAACGAAGGCGTTCACGAAAAAACAAGCAATGAAGTTGCGGGCGTATATCCCGCAGGTATTCACGGATGTATAAAGAATTTCCTTTCATCTCAGGAGGATTTCAACGTACGTACCGCTACCCTCGCCCAGCGCCGCTGCGGACTTTCGGATGAAGTTCTTGAATCAACGGATGTTCTCATCTGGTGGGGTCATATGGCACATGACAAAGTTCCCGATAAGCTCGTTGAGAAGATACACAAGAGAGTGCTTGCGGGTATGGGTCTTGTTGTTCTTCATTCGGGTCACCACTCAAAGATTTTCAAATCACTTATGGGCACAACCTGCAATCTCCGCTGGAGAGACGGTGACAGAGAAAGAATCTGGAACATCAACCCCACTCACCCCATCGCAAAAGGCATTCCCGCACATTTCAGCCTTGCGGTTGAAGAGATGTACGGCGAACAGTTCGATATTCCCAAGCCCGATGAAATTGTTTTCCTCGGCTGGTTCTCGGGCGGTGAAGTTTTCCGTTCGGGATGCTGCTGGAACAGAGGTCTCGGCAAGATTTTCTATTTCCAGCCGGGTCACGAAAGCAACCCCACGTTCCACAACGAACATGTTCAGAAAATCATTATCAATGCGGTCAGATGGGCAGAGCCTGCAGTAAAAGTTATCGAACCCATCCCCTGCCCGCACAAAAAGACTCCCCCCGAAGAAAGATATAAGGAGAGCCTGACAAAATAATGGATACATTCAAAATCAAAAAGCTGCGTGAGAACGCAAAGATTCCTTTCAGGGCAACCCCCGGCAGCGCAGGAATGGATCTTTATGCCTGCATTGATGAGCCGATAACCCTCGAAGGCGGCGAAAAAGCGGTTATTCCCACGGGCATCGCAATCGAATTGCCTTCAGCGGAACTCGGCGCTTTTGTTTTCGCAAGAAGCGGTCTTGCAATAAAGCACGGCATAGGTCTGCTCAACTCCGTCGGAGTAATCGACAGCGATTACCGAGGCGAAATCTGCGTAGGCGTTATCAATCAGCTGAAGGAAGCATACACAATCAATCCCGACGAGCGCATTGCCCAGCTTGTCATTATGCCCGTATCGCTTATCACTCCCGTTGAAGTCGAGGAACTCGATGAAACTCAAAGAGGCGCAGGCGGTTTCGGCAGCACGGGTAAGGTGTAAATATGAAGTTTAAAGCCATTCTTCAGAAAATTCCTTTCGGAATTCTGAGTCTTTGCTGTCTCGGATTTACATATTTAGTCGCAGGAACAGTAGGAATGCTTGTTATTCCGGTTATTCTCTGCATTGTCTTCGTTTTGCCCGTCGGCATTCTTTTTGCAATTCTTGACATCGTAATCCGAAAGAAAAAACTCATCCCGATTTTATCTCTGATATTAAGTCTGTATCCGATTATCGGACTGACCATTATATTAGGCAATATGCTGTTCGGATTTGCTGAAGAAATTGTCAAAATTATTTTGTCTAAAGGAGTATAACATTGAAAAAAGCACTCAATATTCTTTCGATAGCCGATTTATGCGTGCTGGCTCTGTGGGCGGTGCTTCTTGCATTTTCAAGACTTTTTCCCGAAACGGAAATCTTTTCCGCAGCTTTTGTTATCGTTTATGCGATAGCAATTATTGCTGTTCTGATTCATACAATCGTTTCGGCAGTTCTTCTGATAAAAAAGAAAGACTGTTCACTTCCCCTGCTCATTTCAACATATGCAATCAATTTCGTGTGGATTATAATTCTTGTTGTGCTGATAAACTATGCAATAAATATTCTTTAAGGTGACACTATGAAAAAAATTATAAGCATTCTTTGCGTTATCGCAATCACCCTCTCCGCATTTTCGCTTTTTGCTTTTGCGGATGAAAACGAATTTATGCCGTATGAAGACAGCAGATTCTTTGAATACGGCGACTATGACATTCACTACAGAATTGTTCCTGCCGAAGACGAAATGAAAGGCAGAATAATGTTTATTCACGGCTTCCTCTGCTCTACATACGCATGGCGCAATATGGCTCCGATTCTTGCAAAAGAAGGCTATGAATGCGTAATGGCAGACCTTCCGAATTTCGGCTTCAGCACAAGAGAATCGGATGATATTGAAATCATCGACCGTGAAATCATCATCACCGAGCTTATGAAAAGCATCGCTCCGACGGATGAATGGATAATCGCCGGTCACTCGATGGGCGGCGGCGTCGCGGTTAACATAGCAATCAACAATCCCGTTGAAGGACTTCTTCTCTATGCTCCCGCACCGCAAAGCGAATTTCCCGAAGGCCGAAAAGAATTTATGACCTCGGATTTTATGAAAAGCATCATGAACGGCTTTTTCAAATACGGCACAATGATATCCCCTCTCGTCAGACTTATAGTCTACGCCGCAACCGTTGATTGGAAGTTCACTATGAATTATGACCTTTCGGGGGTTACCGATGCGGTTCAGTACAACGGCTTCGGCGGCGGTCTTTGCGAAATGATGTTCAATGTCAAGGCAACAGACCTTGAGAACGCAGACAAGGCAGAATGCCCCGTTCTTATCGTTCAGGCAAGCAAAGACCTTATCATCAGCGACGGTATGAAAGAGCAGATGCAGAACGCATTCCCCGATGCCGAAACATACATCGTTGAGGGCGGCGGACATCAGTTCATCGAAAACAGAGCAGAGGAAATCTGCGGAGTTACTCTGGATTTTCTCAAGAAATAATCATTTTTCAAGAAAATGAATTCCGAGGGCGTTTCTTCCGCTGTGCAAACCTATCATACAGCCCGTAAAAGCTGTTATAACCTGCTCAAAACCTTTATTTTCAAGCATATCGGATATAACCGAAAGTTCCGCTTTATCCGCCCCGGAATGATAAATAAAAGCGGTTGAATAATCAATATTTTGCGGTGATTTAAGCTGTTCGTCTGCATATTGCAGGCGGGCAGCTTGTGTTTTACCCCAATATTTTTTCACGACATCGATTTTGCCGTCAATCATTGCGGCGCAAGGTTTTATCGAAAGAAGATTCGCTCCGAATGCGGCGGCTGCAGAGCATCTTCCCGAACGTTTAAGATAGTCGATGTCATCGAGAATATAGCTCACCTTTGTTTTTGTAACAAGTGCAGACAAACGGGAATAAATCTCTTCCGCACTCATACCCTCATCACGCATTTCGCAACCTTTCAGCGCAAGCAAAGCCATTCCGCCCGCAAGAGAACGGGTATCGAGCGGATAAACATCGCCGAGCCTTGCCGATGCAATCCTTGCATTGCGGAATGTTGATGAAAGCTCCGAGCAAAACGAAAGATGCACCACCGCACAGCCTTTTGCAATGAAACCGCCAAAAAAATCTATATATTCTCCGGGTGAAACGGCAGAGGTTTTCGGGATTTTACCCGTCTTTTCAACATAATCAAAGATTTCCGACGCCGTTATGTCAACCCCGTCATTTTTCTCATCCGTACCGATAATAACGTGCATAGGCATAATTTCTATTCCGTATTTTTCTGCCGTTCCGCTCGGAATATCCGCCGCACTGTCTGCCGTAATAACAACCTTTTTCATTTGTTCCCCCTGCAATTTTTTACCATATTTTTTCCGTGAAATGTAAAATTATACTATTTCCGTACCGGGATAATAGTGACTGAGAATCTCTTTCCACGAAAATCCCTGACGAGCCATATAATCCGCGCCGTATTGACTCATTCCGACCCCGTGACCGTAGCCGCGGCAGGTAAAAACAAATTCATCTCCCGTGTATGCAACATCAAAACAAAGACTTCTCAAACCAAACTCCTCACGGATTTTCGATGCGCTTATTCCGGTTTCTCCGAGAATAACACTTGTAGTGTAACCGCTGTCTGATTTTTCGATTTTTCCAAGCCATTCTTCGGGATCTCCGCTGAGGTTCACACCGCATTTTTTTGCTTGTTTTCTGAACTCGGATTCACTGAATTTTGCTACACTCATATAGTCAGGTGAAAGTCTGTCTCCGGGACTTTCAACACTGATAAGATAAGGAATGTCCGAATTCCACAGGCTTTTTGCGCTTTGAGTCGACCCTGCGCTTATCGCATAATAGACCGCAAGAGCCGTTTCTCCTTCAAACACCAGATACTTTCCGAACACATCATCAACAGCCGCGGTGATTTTTGCCTCATATTCCTCGTGTTTATCTCCCCATTTTTCTTTTCTGTCTTTTTGGTTCAGATATCCCTGATGGGTTTCGGGACTGTCGGATATATCCGCATTCCCGAGAGATGAATCTTTGTGTTTTTCGTTCTGCTCACAGGTCTTTTTTGCATATGTATAGCATGCAACCGCCTGAGCCTTTAATGCTTCGGAATGATAATCGGCATTCATTTCCGCCGCAACACAACCAATGATATATTCTCTCATATCCGTCTTTTCGACTCTGCCCGTCAAAGACGACATAACCGAGATATAATCTTTTTCACTTTCGATCTGTATATCTTCTGTAATTGCTTCGGAAAACTCTTTGTCAGAAGGTACATCTCCTCCCAAAGCCGCAACAGGGCAGATAATCAAAGCAAGTGCCAGAACAATACAAATTATGAGATTTACGCGCATTTTGCTCTTCCTTTCCGTAAAAAATGTTTACTTGACTTTTTTATATTATTTGATATATAATAAAATAATTATAAAATAGACAAAATATGTTTTTGAATTCTTATGGACGGAGGTAGATAATATGTCCACAATCGAATCGAGAGTTGACAAAGAATATATAGAAATTTTATGCAATCAGATTCGCAAATATAACTACATTGAGCCCACGGATTTTGACCGTTTCAACGTCAAAAGAGGTCTGAGAAATTCAGACGGAACCGGTGTTATGGCAGGCATTACCAATGTTTGTACAGTTGAAGGTTACTATATCGATGACGGCGAAAAATTGCCCAGAGAAGGCCATCTCTATTTCAGAGGCATCAATATGGAAGACATCGTCAACGCCTGCATTGCCGAAGACCGTTTCGGTTTCGAAGAAGTTGTTTATCTTCTGCTTTTCGGCGTTCTTCCCACGAAAGAAAAGCTTGATAATTTCTGCCGTATTCTTTCTGCTTGCCGTGAACTTCCCGATGATTTCATCGAGGATATGATTATGAAAGCTCCTTCGCCCAACATTATGAACAAGCTTTCACGTTCTGTTCTTGCCCTCTATTCATATGACGATAACCCCGACGACACATCAGTTGAAAATGTTCTTCGTCAGTGCATCCACCTTATTGCTCAGATTCCCGCAATTATGGTTTATGCTTATCAGGTCAAGCGCAGACATTACTATAAAAAGAGTATGTATATCCACCAGATGAAACCCGAACACAGAACGGCTGAAACTGTTCTGCGTTCCATCAGAGCAGATAAGTCATTCACCGATAAAGAAGCCAAACTGCTCGACATATGCCTTATGCTTCACGCTGAGCACGGCGGCGGTAACAACTCAACATTCACAACCAGAGTGCTCTCATCAAGCGGAACGGATACTTATGCAACAATGGCTGCAAGCATCGGTTCGCTCAAAGGTCCCAAGCACGGCGGTGCCAACATCAAGGTTTCCGAAATGGTTGAGCACATCAAAGAAGGCGTAAACGATATAACCAACGAAGGTCAGGTTGCTGATTTTCTTTATAAAATAATGAAAAAGGAAGCAGGCGACGGCTCGGGTCTTATTTACGGTATGGGTCACGCAATCTACACCCTTTCCGACCCGAGAGCTAAAATTCTCAGACAGAAGGCCGAAGAATTTGCCGTTAATACCGAATTCGAAAATGAATTCAGACTCCTCAGCCTCATCGAACAGCTCACTCCCGAGCTTTTCAACAGATATAAAGGCACAAACAAGGCGATGTGCGCAAATGTTGACCTCTATTCGGGTCTTGTTTATAAAATGCTCGATATTCCGTCCGACCTTTTCACCCCGATTTTCACAATTGCAAGAATCGCAGGCTGGTCGGCTCACAGAATGGAAGAAATCATCTCAGGCGGCAAGATTATCAGACCCGCTTACAAGAGCCATATAGCAAGACGTCCTTACACATCTATGAATGACAGATAAGAGGTTAGTCAAATGAACAATAAATCCGTTAAAAGCGGTTTCGGCATCGGATGCATAATCTTTGTTGCTGCCGCAATCATAGCAATTCCTTTAAGAATCCTTCAGTTTTTCACGGTTATGGAAGGCGGAACGGGATTTTATTCCGAAACAGACTGGAGCGTTTATCTCCTTTACGGCGTGGTTGCTGTTGCAATCCTTGCGCTCGTTGTATTCGGAATTTCAAAGAAGAAAAAGCTTGATTATTCACTTGAAACCGTCAAGAGACCCGGACTTTCGTCTCTTTCACTTATAGCTGCCTGCGGAACAGCACTCAGCGCATACAGCTGCCTGGTTAAATTTATGGCAAAGGGAACGGTTGAGACTCCTTACGACTCCCCCATTGACGGAACAAAAATCATTCTTTTGTTTGAAGGCATTTTCGCTCTTCTTTCAGCAATTTATTTCATCTTGCTCTGGCTCACATATCTTAAAGGCACCTCCAACGGCTCAAAAATAAGACTGCTTGCGCTTGCTCCCGTTATCTGGAGCATCTTCAGAATAGTAATAAGATTTATGCGCACAATCAGTTATATAAGAGTTTCGGAGCTTATGTTTGAGATGATAATGATTTCATTCCTTATTCTTTTCTTTATGGCTCTTGCTCAGGCTAACACAGGCATCGCCGCAGAAAATGCAGAATGGAAAATCGGCGCATACGGACTTTCCGCCGCGCTTCTTGCCCTTATCTGTTTCGTACCCAGACTCATAGTTATGATCAGCGGCAACTCACATCTCTTCTATTCGGAATCAACCGTTGAATTCTGTGATCTGGGCAATGCACTCTTCATAATCGGAACAGTCTTCACAAGAGTCACAGATAAACTTTCCGAAACAAATATCAACATTTCAGAGAGAAAATAAACGATGTTTTTACAAAATGTTATGACTGCAGCCGAGCAGGTTGCAATTCTGTATGTGCTTGTTGCTGTCGGTGCAATTTCCGATAAAATCGGAATTTATACCGAAAAGGTTGCAAAAAGCTGCACAGACCTGCTGTTTTATATCATCACTCCGGCTGTTATAATCGAAAGCTTTTACAGTCTTGAATATAATCCCGAAACCGCAAAAAGTCTTTTTGTTGCGATGGGTTGCGGATTCGTGCTTCACGTTCTGTCCGCAACAATATCAACCTTTGTTTTCAACAAGGTTGATATTGAGCAAGGCTGCATATATAAATATTCATGTGCTTACGGCAACTGCGGATATATGGCTCTGCCGCTTGCAAATGCCGTGCTGGGTGACGAAGGCGTATTCTACTGCTCTGCTGTTATTATCTCGTTCCAGATTTTCAGCTTCACTCACGGAATTCACACCATCACCAAGGGCAAGCAAGGCGAAAAGGTCAGATTTGACGCAAAAAAACTCGTCTTAAATCCCGGTGTAATTTCGGTCATAATCGGTCTGCCGATTTTCCTTCTTTCTCTGAAGCTCCCCGAAATTATCTCTTCACCGATTAACTATATCGCAAGTCTCAACACACCTGTAGCAATGCTGATATTCGGCACTTACATTGCAAACACCGATTTCAAAAGCATTTTCAAAAATTGGCGTATCTTTGCCGTTGCACTTGTCAAGCTGATAATTCTGCCGCTTCTGCTGATTGCGGCATTCAGACTTGTTGGTATCACAGGTTCGCTTCTGGTTGCGCTTTCCATTTCGGCAGGTGCTCCGACAGCCAACAACACCGTTATGTTTTCCGCAAAATATGACCGCAACACAGGTCTTGCATCGCAGACCGTTGCCGTTGTCAGCTTCATTTCAATAATTACCTTGCCGATTATGATCGCTCTTGCACAGGCTGTGGGGTGATTGACTTGAACCTCAACAATATAATGAACGGCATCTCTCCTCTCTACGGAATATGTCCGTTTGGAAAAATTAAAGATAATCTTATCGAATGCAGAGCCAAAAGCCGTCTGCCCGAAAATCCGGAAACCGTTATCGTTGCGTGTTTCCCGTATCTTCTCGATGATTCGGATTATAAAAACCGCAACATTTCTAAATATGCCGTTGTGACAGACTACCACGAGGTAGCTGTTACAAGACTTGAAAAAGCGGCAGAAAAGCTCCGTCAGATTTATCCCGATAATAAATTTGCGGTGTTTGCGGATAACTCACCGATACCCGAAGTCAAAGCGGCATGTGCCGCAGGTCTCGGAGTAAGAGGCATTAATTCTCTGCTTATAACAGAAAAATACGGTTCCTATGTTTTCATAGGAGAAATAGTAACAGATTTAAAAACCGACGCATATTCACACGAAGAAAAATCCTGCATCGGATGCAAAAAATGCATTGATGCCTGCCCTTCAAAAGCAATCTCGGAAACGGATTTCAATCAGAAAGACTGCCTTTCGGCAGTAACCCAAAGAAAAGGCGAGCTTTCGGATGAAGAAAAAAAGCTGATGAAGGAATGCGGCTGTGTCTGGGGATGCGACATCTGCCAGGATGTTTGCCCGATGAACAAAAATGCCGCAAAAACGCAGATTGAAGAATTCCTTTCCTCCGCCGCACCGAGTATTACAACAGGTTTTGAGCTCAAGTCACGCGCATACGAATGGCGCGGAAGAAAGGTTATCGAAAGAAATATCAACATCTGTTCAGAATAGGAGTTTTATGTTATGAAACTTATCGTTGCAATCATCAACAATGACGACTGCCCCAGCGTTCTCAGCGAGCTTACACACAAAGGATTCGGCGCAACAAGACTCTCAACCTCCGGCGGTTTCCTCAAAGCAGGCAACTCAACCCTCTTAATAGGCACCGAAGATGAAAAGGTTGATGAAGTTATTGAAATCATCAGCGAATTCTCACGCAAGCGCACACAGATGGTTTCACCCTCCCCTTCGTTTATGACAGAAGGCTTTATTTCAAGAGCTGTTGAGGTTACCGTTGGCGGAGCAACAGTTTTTGTGCTTGATGTTGATAAATTCATCAAACTTTAAGAGTGTGGCTAAAAATGACAATCAGACCCTTTAACACGGAAAATCCCGTTGAAAAATCGTTACTCGGGGCTCTTTATTCCCGAAGATTTCCTCATGCCGCAATTCTTGAAGGCGCATCACCCGAAGAAAGAATAAGCCTTGCCAAAAACATAGCCGCGGCTCTTGTCTGCACAAATGCGGATGCGCCCTGCGGAGTTTGCCCCAACTGCAAAAAAGCGGCGGCAGATTCTCATGCGGATATTTTAGTCTATTCCGTTGAAGATAAACCAAAGGCATTCAAGGTTGATATCGTCAGGGAAATCCGAAGCAAGGCATATATCGTGCCTAACGAAGCGGACAGAAAGGTTTTTATACTTGAAAACTCACATACTATGGGAGTTGAAGGTCAGAATGCTATTCTGAAAATTCTTGAAGAGCCTCCCTCGTATGTTAATTTTATATTGCTTTGCTCTTCAAAATCGGGATTCCTGCCGACAGTGCTTTCACGTGCATCGGTCTATAATCTCGGTGAAACATCCGCTTCGGATGACGAATCCGTTTCCAGAGAAAAAATAATTGATGCCGCTAAAGCAGTCGCGCTCTCGGTTACGGCACTCAATGATTTTGAAACAGTAAAAGCGGCGGCGATTTTTGAAAAAGATGCAAAACTTCTGCGTGAAGCATTGCCTGTTATTCAGGAAATTTTCGCCGCAGCCCTCAGAATAAAATTTCACGCAGCCGAAGAGGAATCCGAATTCGGCACTTTGCCTGCTGAGCTTTCACAAAAGCTCAGCCGACGCTCATTGCTTGAGTTGATTGAAGCAACCGATTCGCTTATGAATTCAATAAAGCTCAATGCAAACCACAATCTTACGGTTACCGCGCTTTGCACAAAACTCCGCAAAGCGACAGTTAACTGAAAAGGAGAAAATTATGGCAGAAGTAATAGGTGTTCGTTTCAAAGAAGTAGGAAAGGTCTACTATTTTGACCCTGACGGACAGAAACTCAAAAAAGGCGATAAGGTTATCGTTGAAACAGTACGCGGTATTGAATGCGGTGAAGTTGCAATGGATAACAGAGAAATAAATGATGAGGAAATTGTAAGACCTCTCAAAAAGCTTATCCGAATCGCCACAAATAAAGATATTGCGCAGTTCACATACAACAAAGAAAAAGAAATTGAAGCTTTCGATATTTGCCAGAAAAAGATTCTTAATCACAAGCTTGACATGAAACTCGTTGATGTTGAATATACTTTTGACGGCGGAAAGATTCTGTTCTATTTCACCGCCGATGGCAGAGTTGACTTCCGAGAGCTTGTAAAAGACCTTGCAGGTGTATTCAAAACAAGAATCGAGCTTCGCCAGATCGGCGTACGCGATGAATCAAAGATGCTCGGAGGTCTCGGCATTTGCGGCAGACCCTTCTGCTGCAGCAGCTTTCTCGGCGAATTTCAGCCCGTTTCAATCAAAATGGCAAAAGAACAGGGACTTTCGCTCAACCCCACGAAAATCAGCGGTGCTTGCGGCAGACTTATGTGCTGCCTCAAATATGAGCAGGATGCATATGAACATCTGCTCAAAATAACGCCCAAACCCGGCGCAATTGTTGAAACAAAAGAAGGCGTGGGTACCGTTACGGATTTCAGTTTACTCAGAGGAATGCTCAAGGTTCAGCTCCACAACAATCCTGACGCTCCGCCCAAAACATTCAGCAGAAAAGATGTTAAACTCGTACGCGACTCCAAAATCAGAGTTGCAAAAGAGGAAATTGAAGCATTAAAGGATATTGAAGGATAATTTACTTCAAAAAACCTCTTGCATTTTTTGAATAATATGATACAATGGTGTTGAAATACTGATAAGGAGGACGAACACAATGGCATACATTATCAATGACGATTGCATCTCCTGCGGCGCATGTGCAGCAGAGTGCCCCGTTGAAGCTATCTCCGAAGGCGACGGCAAGTATGTTATCGACGCTGACGCTTGCATCGAATGCGGCGCTTGCGCTGATGCTTGCCCCGTTGAAGCTCCCAAGGCTGAATAATTTAGTATAGCTCAAAACATAAACCGCTCCCAGCTCAATCGGGAGCGGTTTTTTCTTAATAATGGGATTGATAAAAATGAAAATAAATCTTAATAAAAATAAAATATATCAGACCTTTGAAGGCTTCGGCGCAAGCGGCGCATGGTGGGCACAGTATGCGGGCGGCTGGAAAAACATCGACCCCGAAAGCGGCCTTCCCGTTGCAGACAGAATCGCTCAGCTGCTTCACAGCAAAACAGACGGTATCGGTCTGCGTACATACAGATATAACATCGGCGCAGGCTCAAAGGAATCGGGCAGAGGAAACTATTCCGACGAATACCGCAGAGCCGAATGCTTTGAGGATAAAAGCGGAAACTACGACTTTTCAAAAGACGGAAATGCCGTATATATGATGAAAAAAGCGGCTGAATACGGAGCCGATGAAATCATTCTTTTCGTCAACTCGCCCATAGAAAGACTGACCAAAAACGGAAAGGGTCATCTTGATAAGCACGCTTATTTCCGCACAAATCTCAGCAAGAAAAATTACTCCGCATTCGCAAAATACTGCGTTGATATTACAGAGCATTTTGTTGAAGCGGGATTGCCGATAAGATATCTTTCACCCGTCAACGAACCGCTGTGGATATGGAACGGCGGTCAGGAGGGATGCCATTACAGCCCCCGTCAGGCTGCTGAGGTTATGCGCTGCGTCGCCAAAGAACTCCGCAAACGCAATAAGCTCAATTCCGTTATGCTTTCGGGCGTTGAAAACGGCGACATCAGATGGTTCAACAAGTCTTATACCCGTGAGCTTCTCCGCTATCCCGAGGTCAGAGAATGCATCGACAGCGTTGATGTTCACTCTTATTTTCTGCACTCTCCCCTGCCCTTCACAAATGACAGACGCGCATTTCTTCGCCGTTACAGAAAATGGATGGACAGAAACTATCCGTCTGTACCCGTCAAGATGAGCGAATGGTGCCATATGCAGGGCGGTAAAAACACAGGTATGGATTCCGCACTTGAAACGGCAAAAGTTATTTTTGAGGACATAACAATTCTCAATGTAACATCCTGGCAACACTGGATTGCCTGCTCTCACTACGACTACTGCGACGGACTGCTTTATCTCGACCTTGAAAACAAATCGTTTGAAACAACAAAAAGATATTATGTTACGGGCAATTTCTCAAAATACATTCCCTTCGGTGCGGTGCGTTTTGATGTCACATCCGATGATGCCGACATCATGACTCTCGGATTTGAAAAAGACGGCAAAACCGTTCTGATAATTATAAATCCGTCCGAAACAGAAAAAGAATTC
>JAZNFD010000400.1:0-7165 GCA_045588975.1 Acutalibacteraceae bacterium
GTAATATGCAGTTCGGCGGCGACGACCAGTGGTCAAATATGCTCGGCGGTACTGAGCTTATCAGAAAGAAGCTTGGCAAGGATGCATATGCAATGACAATCACTCTTCTCCTCAACTCCGAGGGCAAGAAAATGGGCAAAACCGCTTCGGGCGCAGTGTGGCTTGACCCCGAAAAGACCTCACCCTATGAGTTCTATCAGTATTGGCGCAATGTTGCCGATGATGACGTTCTCAAGTGCATCCGTATGCTTACTTTCCTTCCTCTTGAAGAAATCGACAAAATGGATTCATGGGAAGGCAGTCAGCTCAACACAGCCAAGGAAATTCTTGCTTTCGAGCTTACAAAGCTTGTTCACGGCGAAGAAGAGGCAACAAAGGCTCAGGCTGCTGCGAGAGCAATTTTCAGCGGTGCAGCTGACCTTGACAATATGCCTGCAACAACTCTTACCGACGCTGATTTCACAGACGGTATGATTGATATTCTTGATATTCTTATGAAGGCTGAAATCACAAAATCAAGAGGCGAGGGCAGACGTCTTGTTCAGCAGGGCGGTATTTCCGTTGACGATGCAAAGGTTACCGATTTTGCTATGAGCTTTGCACAGAGCGCGCTTAAGGAAACACCCATCGTTGTCAAGAAGGGTAAGAAAATCTTCCATAAGATTGAGGCATGATTATGTTGAATCCCAAAGAAAAATGCGCGGTTTTTCTTGATATAGACGGAACTCTGATCAGTGACAGCTTCAAAATTTCCGATGATAACCTCAAAGCCATTGCAGAAGCAAGGGCGAGAGGACATATGGTTTTTATCAATACGGGCCGTTCGTGGGGGAATATCCCCGAAATTCTCAGCGAGCAGTTTGACCTTGACGGAATTATTTCGGGAAGCGGCGCAATGATTACAATGGGCGGCGAAACCGTTTGGAAAAGCTTTATGAGCGAAGAACTTGTCGGCTCTGTTATGAAGTATATTTTTGATAATCCCGATTATTGGGCAATCTTCGAAGGCTATAACAATGTTTATATGCTGCCGTGTGAGGCGGGTCAGCGCAAGGATTTTCAGATTCTTGTTGAATCCCCTGATGATTATAAAAAAATCTGCGCAAGGGATGAGATTCAGGTTATCGCAATGGGAAAAATCGTTCCCGATGATTTCAGGGAGCTTTTCAAGGATGACCTGACGGTTTTTCAGTTTGATACATATGCAGACTGTGTTATCAAGGGTCTTAATAAGGCAAAAGGAATTGAAAAAGTTCTTGAACTTACGGGGATCAAGCGTGAAAATACTATCGCAATCGGCGACAGTAATAATGATTATGATATGCTCGCGTTTGCGGGGATAGGCGTCGCTATGGCGAATTCTCAGCAGAGGATACTTGATATGGCAGACTATGTAACAGTTTCTGCAAAGGAAAGCGGAGTTGCAAGGGCGATTGAAAAGTTTTTACTTGAATAACACATAGAAAAGCACCGCAGAGCACATTGACTCTGCGGTGCATAATTATTTATTCGTCATCTTCATCTTCTGTCTTTTTTTCTTTTTTTGCCTTCTTGGCTTTCTTGACTTTCGGTGCTTTAGGAGCTTTTTCGCGTTTATCAGCAGCGGGTTTTGCGTTCTTTTCAAGAAGAACAAGAAGCAGGCACCAGAATGCCGCCAGAAGCACGAAGAGAATGCATACGAGAATTGCATTTTCGATTGCAAAGCTCAGAAGTCCGCCGACAGCGGGGATGTAAGAATTGACAACGCCGTAACAGCCGGATGCATAAATTGAGTTTGACATCGGGGACTGATTGGTTATGTCGTTTGTGATAAGCTCGGCATCATCAAAACCGTTTGGATTGATTGCGTTGATGATATGAATGTCGCATCCACCGGTTGTTATTGAGGGAACGGCAACCATATCACCGATTTCATATTCTCCTGCCTGAACCTTTTTCGAAATGATAAGGTCGCCCTTGGAAACGGGAGAAACTCCGACAACCTCAAGGTCGGAGCTCATTGTGTTGAAGCACAAGCCGCCGATATTTGAGCCGTTGTTATCAAGGAAAATCGAAACAAAGCAACCGAGAATGAAAACAATTACCGTTGCGGCAAGAAGAATTATCGAAATAATCTTGCCCACCAAAGCACCTGTGTTTTTCTTTACGCGAACTTCGCCTTCCTCTGTTTCGCTGTAATCGATTTCAGGAACAAACGGTGCGGAAGGTTTTTTCTCGTAATCGGGTGCGCCTACGGGAGTGTAGTTTGTGTCGGTCTTGTCTGCGATTGCAACGGGCTGGGGTTTGATTTCCGGCTGAGGTGAATATGTGATGTTTTTATCAAGTGAATGAGTACGCTTTGAAAAATATTCCGTCGGGGTGAAGTCGGGCTTTTCGGGAACATTTTCTGCAGAAGTCTGCTGAGGCTCCGGGTCGAAAATGTTCTTTTCGGGAGCGGGAGCGGCTTCGCGGATTTTTGAAACAAACTCAAGGTCAAGTTCGTCAATACTTTTAAGTTTGAACTGATCCATAACTGATTATTCTGCCTTTCAGATGAAATAATGATTATTTTGAAATCTTTTCAAGAAGAGAAGCGTTTTCTTTTGCGATTTCTTCGCTGAGCTTCATAATTCTTTCAATGCTTGCAAGAACGGCAGGGTCTGCAGCGGGAGTTGCGGTTGCGGCAGTTGCGGCGCTGCCTGCCTTAAGAGCTTTGTTTTCGTCGGAGAGCTGACGGCAGATTCTCTTGAGTTTTTCGTTGTTTGCCTCTGTTGCCTTGGCATACTCGAAAACTTTTTTGTATTCTGCTTTAAGAACGCTTATGTACTGCTCGACCTGTGCGCAATTATAACCTTCGGCAGTTTTCTGAAACAAATCTTTATTTTCCATTTTACATCCTCCGTAAACTAAATATTATCAATTTATAATATCATATATTAACAAAAAAAACAACATAAAATCAAAATATTTATTGTTTTTTTACACACAAAGGTGATAAACAGTCAAATGAATTGTTTTGATTGTTTGTTGCCTTGATTTTTTAAATAAAAATTGTTATAATATTTTGGCTCAAATAAAAATGAGGATGTGAACTTTAAATGTCATTTTCAGATTTCGGTGTTTTGCTCGGCGATATATCGCTTCTTGAGGTTGAACATTACACAAAAAATCCGATGAAAGCTCAGGAAAGCACCCTGAAGAAGATTCTCGAAAGAAATAAAAACTGCGAGATAGGAAAAAAATATAATTTCAAAGATATAAAATCAATTGAGGATTTCCAGAGAAATGTGCCTATCACAACATACGAGGATTATGAATCCTATGTTGAAAGAATGCTTTACGGCAAGGAAAAGAATCTTATGTTTACCGGTCCCAACATAAGATATTGTTCTTCATCGGGAAGCGTCGGCAAACCCAAGATTCTTCCGAAATCAATCAAAGACCTCTGGAATATGCAGTGCATCGGCTTTTCTTGCTCAGTTGCGACTGCCGCACACCATCTCAAAAAGGTAAAAGGAATAAAAATGCCTGCTCAGATGGGTCCTCTTGCCCTTGTTCTTACCGGTCACAGACTCGAAGACGGTAAGCAATGCAACGGCGCGGGACAGATTCCTCTGACTTATCTTAAGGCGCTTCTTCCGTTTTTTTGTACATCTCCCGTGTCGCTTCTTTTCCCCGAGCACGAAGAGCTTCTCGATACATCTTATCTTCAGCTCCGCTTTGCTCTTGAAAACAGAAATGTCAGCTATCTTGGCTCCATTGTTATCACTTTGCTTACCACAATGTTTGATTATCTTGAAGAAAATTGGGAAATGCTCTGCGATGATATCGAAAAAGGTATAATCAATCCGAGTGTTAAAATAACTCCCGAAGCATATGCCGAGTATTCAAGGAAATTCAAGCCCAATCCCAGAAGAGCCGCCGAGCTTCGCAGGGAATTTGAAAAAGGATTCGATACTCCGATTGCTCCCCGAATCTGGCCGAAGCTCACATGGGCATATGGTATGATAGGCGCAAACCTTAAGGTTTATGTTGAAAAGCTCCGCAAATCAATCGGACCCGATATTCCTCTTCACAATATGGGATATGCCGCGGCAGAAGGCTTCTTTGCTATGCCTACCGAGCTCGATGTACATGACGGAGTGCTTCTTCCTCACTGTATTTTCTTTGAATTCCTGCCCGTTGACGATGATGCGGAGGATGCGGACGATAATGCAAAGCCGCTTCTTATTTCAGACCTTGAAATAGGCAAGAAGTATGAGATTATCGTAACCAATTTCTCGGGTCTTTACAGATACAGAATCGAAGATGTTGTGACTGTCACCAAAATGCATAACAACACTCCCAGAATCGAGCTTCTTTACAGAAGAAATCTCAGCCTTAACATTGCTAACGAAAAGTCAACAACTCAGATGGTTGATTATGCCGCAAAGGAAACTGCAAACAAGATGGGCAATGAGTTTGTCGGCCACAGCTTTTATGCCGACTATACAACAAATCCGCCCCGTTACTGTATGCTTGCAGAGCCGAAGAATCCCGTTTCTGAAGAAGACAGACAGAAATACATAGATGCTCTTGACAATGAGCTTAACGAGGTTAACGAAAAGTATTTCAAGTACAGACGCTGGGGTATGCTTGGCAGACCCGAGGTTCTGTTTCTTAAAGAAAAAACATACTGGGACTACAGAGAACACTTGCGCTCAAAGGGCGTTGTTCTCAATCAGGTGAAGCCTGTTACCGTGCTTAACACTGAGGAAAGATGCGAATTCTTCTTCTCTCACGTTGCAACTGAAACAAAACTTCCCTATACCCCGAAAAAAGATTAAGAAGACAAAACAACCCCGTCGTTATGAACGATGGGGTTGTTTTTACACATATCAGTGTTTGTGGTTATGATGATGTGTTACCTCGGATATGATATTACAGCTTTTTTCTTCGCAATGCTCATCAACCGATTCAGTTTCAATTGTTGTATGAGTGATGCCGAGTTCATTCAGAATATTTCTTGCGGATTCTTTGACAGCGTGCATATCGGAATCCGTTACAATGTGGAGAGTAGCGCAGCTGCTGTGTCCGTCAATGCTCCGCAGATGAATATGGTGCACATCCTCTATGCCCTCTGTTTCAAGAAGCTTTTCTCTTATTTCGGATATGTTTATTCCGCAGGGCGTTTTGTCGAGAACGATATCAACAATTATTTTCAGGTTTTTGATGCAGCCGACAATAATAAAGACCGCAACGCCCATTGACATAACAGGGTCGATAACCGAATAACCGGTAAACCGCATAACAACCGCGCCCGCAAGCACGGCTACCCATCCCATAACATCCTCAAGCATATGAAGATTAACCGCTTTCTGATTTACGGATTTTCCGTCGTGCGTGAAATATGCCGCCGCAAGGTTGATAACAATACCCATAATTCCTATGATTATCATTCCGTTGTAGTTTACTTCGGTCGGATTCGCAATTCTTTCTGCGGCGTTGACAATAACAATAAATGAACTGAAAAGAAGAATAATGGTTGTTATTGCACCGCCGACAACCGAATATCTTGCATAACCGTAGGTATACTTTTCGTCGGGCTCTTTTTTGCTTTTCTTTTCAAGCAGATACGATATTCCGATGCTTGCCGCATCGCCGAGGTCGTGGACCGCATCGGAAATTATTGCGATGCTTCCGGTATAGAATCCGCCGACAAATTCAAATCCGGAAAACAACAGATTGAGAATAAATGCGATGAATATGTTTTTTTCTGTTCTCATATGCAATCACCTTGTTGACTTTGAAATAAAAACGGGATACAATATGTACGGTTCAGAACATAATGTTCGGTATTATCATACCTGACTGTATACCTACTTACAACATATGATTTTTTTGGTTTGTTTGTTACGGAACATATTTTAAAAAATGTACGGTGATTATTATGGACAGAAGGCAAAGAAAAACAAGAGAGGCAATATTCAAGGCATTTTCAGAGTTATTGTCCGAGAAAAGTGTCAGTCACATTACGGTAGGAGATATTATTGAAAGAGCTGATGTCGGCAGGTCGACTTTCTATGCTCATTTTGAAACGAAAGACTATCTTCAGAAGGAATTATGCGAAGAATTGTTCTGTCATATTTTTGATTCAATGAACGATTTATCGAACGGACATAAACACATATTTGATTGTGAAGCACCTGATTCTGCTTTCCTTCATTTGTTCCGCCATCTTCAGAAGAACGATAATAATATTCTTGCTTTGTTGGCGGGCGAGAATAATGAGATGTTTCTGAATTATTTTAAATCGGGACTGATTGAATTGATATTCACGCAGGAAGATGCGGTTAACAAATCTGCCTTTGTTGGACTTCCGCAGGATTTTTTTGTGAATCACATAGCATCAACTTTTGTAGAAACCGTGAGATGGTGGGTAAAAAACAGTTGCCGTCAGACACCTGAAGAGATAACCGAATATTTTTTGACTGTCATAAATGCGAAACGAGCCGCGGAATAATCCGCAGCTCGTTTTTTGACTATATAAGTATTACAGCTTCATTGCAACGTCCCAAGCGCCCCAGATAACGGTACGGAGATTGCCGACCTTAGCTGCGTCACCGATAACGTGAACGTGCTTGCTCTTGGGTGCGAGCGGAGTGGGAACATAACCGACAGACATAATAACCGAGTCTGCGGGAATGTCAAATACCTTTCCGTCTTTATCCTTAACCTTAACGCTGCCGTTGTTGATTTCGCAGAGTGAAGTTTCAAGATGTACGGGAACTTTGTTTGTCTTGAAGAAATCTCTGAGATAGCTTGTGTTTGCGAGTGCAACACCGGGAGTTGTTACAAGGTCATCCTGCATTTCAATGATTGTGGGCTTCTTGCCCTGAAGATAAAGGTCATAAGCAATTTCACAGCCTGTAAGACCGCCGCCGATGATAGTTACGTTTTCACCGACTTCTGCCTTGCCGAGAAGAAAGTCGACAGCTTCGATAGCTGTGTCAGCACCCTTGACGGGAATCTTTCTTGCCTTTGAACCGGTAGCAACGATAACCTCGTCAGCGCCGAGAGCATTGATATCCTTGACTTCTGTGTTCATCTTGATTTCAATGGGATGCTTGGCAACTTCACGGATATACCAAGCGATAAGGTCACGGTCCTTTTCTTTGTATGAAGGAGCAGCCGCAGCAATGAATAC
>JAZNFD010000401.1:0-8477 GCA_045588975.1 Acutalibacteraceae bacterium
ACATTCGATGTTGAATTCCTTGCCCGAGGGGAATTTGCCCGCCATGGCAACGATTGAATTAACCTTTGAATTGAAAAGTTTAGGCTCTTTTTCGAGGATTTCCGCAATATTCGTAAGCGGACCGACGGAAATAACCGTCACCGAATCATCCTCAACTTTTGAGAGGATTTTTTTATAGAATTCCGCAGACGGACTTGCCTTCTTCGCCTTCACATCATATTTTTTGGCAAGAGGCTTGTTGTATTTATCGCCGTCAGGAAGAATTTCATAACCCGTATGTTCTCCGAGAGGTATGTCAAGCCCGAAATGCTCCGAAAGAACGGCAAGCGCATCGGTTCCGTATTTATTTGAAGTGCAGTTTGCCGCACCGAGAATTTTAAGGTCGTATTTTTCTGCCATTTTTGCCATAACCGCAAACGCGCCCGCATCGTCGCAGTCGGGGCCGATATCGGAATCAAAGATGATGTATCTTCTGCTTTCCTTGACGGGTTCAAACGGCAGTTTACCGTATTCTTCTTCCTTTTTCTTTGACTTCATCGCATATCTGATAACCCAGATAATCAGTGCAACGGGCAAAAGGAAAGCGGCGACCGTTGCAAGCTTCTGCATCGGCACATAGTCATATAGTCCGTCACCGAGAATCGTGAACAGAATAACTCTCGGCAGAATACCGCCGAGTGATATGAGCAGATAAGGCAGATATCTCATTCTGACCGCGCCGAGGAAAAGGCTGACAATATCAATCGGGAACACGGGAAGCACACGGATTGCAAAAACTGCGGAAAGCTTGTTTTTACCGTGAAGCTCAAGGATTTTATCGCCGTACTTAATTTTTTTAAGCTTATTGACAACATAAGGGCCGCCCATAATAACGCCGAAAAGATATGTCGCAGAAACTTCAATGAGAATTCCGACGGCATTGATGAGAATTGCCCAGTGGGTCGGAAACGCAAGACCGACGGCAATATAAATCAGCGATGCGGGCACTACAAACACCAGCGATTTGAGCAGATAAATTCCGAGTATTGCCGAAACAGCCGCAACAACACCCGAGCTTGCTTCGACAAGCGCACGGATATCAATATTCTTGAAATCGTCATATTTCCAGATAATAAGCGCAATAATCACAACGGAAACAACGATTCTCACCGCAAGACCGATTGCGTGAGAGCCTCTGAGCAATTTTTCTTTCATCCGAATACCTTCCTTGCAATAATCCAATAATATATACCATAATACTATTTTCTGCGGTGTAAAGCAAGAAAAAAACAATATGTTTACAAAATTTTAGTAGACATTGATAAATTCTTGTGATATATTATTATAGTATATCGTTTCAAAAAGGAGGGATAATTCAAATGATGACTGCAAAAGAGAAAATCGAACGTACCGCGGCGTCGGTTGCTTTTGACGGTATCTATAAGTACGTCAAGAAGAATCCCGAAGAAAATATAATAAAGCTCATCGACCTCGCCCAGAAGCTCATGGGCGGTGCTTTCCCCGAAAAGAATTTCGATTCATTCAGAAAAGCCATTCAGGATAAAGATAATGTGTGGCACACCTTTGCAATGAACATCATCAATAATTGCGACGGTGACGTCATCAAAAAAATGCTCCTCGCTCTCGGTCTGGGTGCAGGTGTAAACGGCACCAAAGCTGTCAGAGCAAACAGAGAAAAATATAAATGCAACATCCCGTTTATTATGCTTTTCGACCCCACAAGCGCTTGCAACCTCAAGTGCAAAGGCTGCTGGTCCGCCGAATACGGCCATAAATCCAACCTCAGCCTCGATGAAATGAGAAGCATCGTCAATCAGTGCACCGAGCTTGGAACACATCTTTATATGCTCACGGGCGGCGAACCTCTGATAAAGAAAAAAGAGATTCTCACCCTCTGCCGTGAAAATCCCGATTGCGCATTCCTCGCTTACACAAACGCAACTCTCATTGACCAGGCTTTCTGCGAAGAGATGAAGGAAGTCGGCAATCTCACCCTCGCCCTCAGCATCGAAGGCACGGAAGAAAGCAACGACTACCGCAGAGGCGACGGTGCATACAAAACAACAATCGAAGCAATGGAGCTTCTTAAAAAGAACGGCTTGCTTTACGGCATTTCCGTTTGCTACACAAGCAAAAACATTCCCGCCGTCACGAGCGACGAATTCCTTGACCTGATGGTTGAAAAGGGTGCAATTTTCGGACTTTACTTCAACTATATGCCCGTCGGCAAGGATGCGGTTGTTGACCTCATCCCCACCCCCGAGCAGAGAGTTTATATGTATAAATGGCTCCGCAAGGTCAGAAACGGCAAGAGCGGCAAGCCTATGTTCATTATGGACTTCCAGAATGATGCGGAATACGTCGGCGGATGTATCGCAGGCGGCAGAAACTATTTCCACATCAATTCCGAAGGCGATATGGAGCCTTGCGTTTTCATTCATTATTCCGATTCAAACATCAGAAACAAAACGATTGTTGAAGGACTCAAGAGTCCCCTTTTCCAGGCATATTATCGCAACCAGCCGTTCAACGACAATCATCTCAGACCCTGCCCGATGCTTGAAAATCCCGAGTGCCTGAGAAAAATCATTGCTGAAACGGGCGCAAGGTCAACCGACCTTATCGAGCCCGAAAGCGCCGAAACACTCTGCGCAAAGTGCGATAAATTTGCGGCGGCATGGAAACCCGTTGCCGATGAGCTGTGGAATTCAACTTCTCATCCCAATCCCAAAACCCAGTATTACCGCGACACTCCCGAAGGCAAAAAGGAGCTTGACGGCAAGAAATAACGGTGGTATACTGAATACACAACTTAACAAATCTTCAGGGGTGCTGATTATTCGGCTGAGATTATACCCTCAAACCTGATCCCGATAATGCGGGCGTAGGAAAAGGACTCAAAGCAGAAATGCACCCGATACATATCCGTATCGGGTTTTTTGTTTCTGCTGCCCCTTTCAAAAAAAGAAAGTAAAGATTACCATGCAAAAAAGCATCTCAAAAACCCACACACTCGCCGAAAGCGCAATTATGGTTGCTCTTTCAATCGCAATTTTTCTCGTTTCGGACATGATACCGTGGCCGTTTCTCATTTACGGCGGAAGCTTCAGTCTTTTCGGTCAGGTGCCGATAATTATTGTTTCTTACCGCCACGGCATCAAAAACGGTCTGACCGCTTCGCTCGCCCTCGCGATATTTGAAATGATAATGGGATATAAAAATTTTGTTCACGTCACGGGTCTTGCGGCTTACCTCACCGTTGCCCTTGCCGACTACATCGTTGCATTCGGATGCCTCGGCCTCGGCGGAATGTTCAAGGGCAGATTCGGCGGAAAGCAGTCAGCGGAGCTCGCTCTCGGCGGTACGGTTGTGTGCGTAATCAGATTTATCTGCCACTACATCAGCGGCGTCACAATTTGGAAAAGCTACTGCCCCGAAGATATGGCGGTTGAGCTTTATTCGCTCCTCTACAACGGATCATATATGTCTGTTGAACTCATTCTGACCGTCATCGGCCTTGTTGCCGTCGGAAAATTCATTAATCTCGACAAGAAAAAACTGGTATAAAAAAACCGTTGTATCCAAAACGGATACAGCGGTTATCTTTTTAAATATTATTCGCAATCGTCGCAGCAATCATCGCAGTCGCAATCGATTTCGAACTCGAGAAGCTCATTGCACTTGGGGCAGTTGATGCTTCCCTCTTCAAGAATATCTCTGTCAACGCAGATTACTTCGCCGCAGCTGGGGCATTCAACGTCGTAATATTCTTCCTCGTCATCGTCGCAGCAATCATCGCAGCAGCAATCGTCGAGGTCTTCATAAACATAGCCTTCAAGCTCGTCAAGGTCCTCGTCAACAGCATCAAGCTGCTCGCTGAGAAGATCCATGCCGTCCTCAAGATCGCTTACTGTGAGAGCGATGTCATCGAGAACATCCATCATAGCCTTGATAATCTTTGCTTCGGGCTTTGCTTCGTCAAGAGCAAGACCTTCTGCAAGACCCTTGAGGTATGCAACCTTTTCAGTAATGGTCATTTCTTTGTCCTCCGTCTGAATTATTTTATGCACTTGATTATGCACGGCTGAGATATTCGCCTGTGCGAGTGTCAACAACAATCATTTCGCCCTCGTCGATGAAGAGAGGAACTTTAACCTCTGCGCCGGTTTCAAGAGTTGCGGGCTTTGTTGCATTGGTAGCAGTGTTGCCTGCGAAGCCGGGGTCGGTCTTTGTTACCTGAAGAGTAACTGAGTTGGGGGGTTCAACACCGAAAACGCTGCCCTTATATGAAAGAACACGGCAGGTTTCGTTTTCCTTAACGAACTTGAAGTTATCGGGAAGAGTGTCTGCACCGATGGGAACCATATCATAAGTTTCGGGGTCCATGAAGTAGTAAAGACCGCCGTCTTCATATGAATATTCCATTTCCTTGCGCTCGATGTAAGCGGTGGGGAACTTATCTGTGGGGTTGAAAGTACGCTCAACAACAGCGCCGCCGATAACGTTTCTGATCTTTGTTCTTACGAAAGCTGCGCCTTTGCCGGGCTTAACGTGCTGGAATTCGATAATCTGATAGACCTGGCCTTCCATTTCGAAGGTTACGCCGTTTCTGAAATCGCCTGCTGATACCATAAAAATATTTCTCCTTATAATTGTTTATATGTTTTCTCAATTATTTTATACTATTCATTTTTATTTTTCAAGTCTTTTTTTATATTTATCGCTTCAGTTTTAAAGAATTATGAGATTTTTCGGGGATTTTGTCAGATTTTCACATCCGTTTTCGGTTATGAATGCCATATCTTCAATTCTCACACCGAACTCCGACGGTATATAGATACCCGGCTCAACCGTCACAACATCGCCGACCTTGAGAATGCTTTCGCTTTTGGGCGACACTCTCGGAGCTTCGTGAATTTCGATTCCGACTCCGTGACCCGTGCCGTGACCGAAGTATGAGCCGTAACCCGCATTTTTTATAACATCTCTTGCGGCGGCATCGGCATCCTTGCACGAAACACCCGCTCTGAGAATTTCAAGGCTCTTTTTCTGCGCGGAAAGAACTGTTTCATAGACCTCTGCCTGCTTCGACGAAACTTCGCCGACGGCAACTGTTCTTGTCATATCGCTGTGATATCCTCCGACAACCGCGCCGTAATCAAGGGTAATGAAATCCCCTTTTTCAACCTTTTTACTGCTCGGCACTCCGTGGGGCATCGAAGAATTTTTGCCGCTGACGGCAATCGTATCAAACGAGACGCACTCCGCACCGTTTCTGAGCATAAAGAAATCGAGTGTCAGAGCAATTTCACGCTCCGTAACGCCCTCTTTAATAAATCCGAGTATATGGTCAAACGCCTTTTCCGCAATCGACTGTGCGGCAAGTATTCTGTTCTTTTCATCCTCGCTTTTTATGCGGCGCAGAGCACAGATTATTTCGTCTGTCTTTTCGGCAATGCATTCGCAACCAAGCGATTTTTTAATCTGTAAAAACGTTGCAACGCTGAGCTTTTCCGCCTCTGTATAAACGTTTTTCACCCCGAGCTTTGCCGTATATTCGGGCAGCTGCTCCGAAGAAGAGGTAAGAAGCACGATTTCATCGCATCCTCGGGCGGCGTTTTGCGCCGCTTCAATATAACGGCTGTCAGCAAACAAAACCGCATCAGTTTTCGTTACGAGAAGATAGCCGTCGCTCGACGGAAAACCGGTCAGATATCTTCTGTTTTCTGGAGAAACAACAAGAAGTGCTTCGCCGTCATTTAACTGTGATTTCAGATTTTTTATTTTATCCATAAAATCCTCCGTAAAAAGTTGCACTGCCGAATGTGTGCAGCATTCGGCAGTACGTTGGGGAAAGAGAAAATAAAAATGAAAAAAGAAGTTGTCAGATTTTAAAATAGCAATACACTTTTGCTACCTATTTGTATAATATTGTACGAATACGTTGGTGTTATTGTGAAAATGTTAACAAACTGTAAACAAACTTGCTTTTTTCTTGTCTTTTCCCCTGTTACTGCTCAAGGAATGCTTTGAATCCTTTATATGCCATATAAACGTCAAGCTTTGAAACAACCTCAAAGGGTGCGTGCATTGAAAGAACGGGAACGCCCACATCAACAACCTCAACACCGAGATTTGCAACGTACTTTGCAACGGTTCCTCCGCCGCCCTCGTCAACCTTGCCGAGTTCACCCGTCTGCCAGGCAACATTTGCGCTGTCGAAGATATTTCTCATCTTTGCAACGAACTCTGCGTTTGCATCATTCGTACCGCTCTTGCCTCTGGAGCCTGTGTATTTTGTAACAACGATTCCCTTGTTGATGAATGCGGCATTCCTTTTGTCGTGAACCGAGGGATAAATCGGGTCAAAAGCTGCATTGACGTCTGCCGAAAGGCACTCGGATACTCTGAGGACATCTCTGCCCTCAAGGCCCTGAGTTCTTGCGATATCCGCAATAAAATGCTTGAGGAATGCTGAGTGCAGACCCGTGTTACCGTCCGAGCCGACCTCTTCTTTATCGGTGATAACGGTTACGCTTGTGTAGTCGGGTGTTTTTGCTTCAAACGCGGCAATGATTGAGGGGTAAGCGCACACTCTGTCGTCGTGACCGTATGAGCCTATCATACTGCGGTCAAAGCCGATATCCGCCGCCTTGAATGCGGGCACCATTTCAAGCTCTGCCGAGAGGAAATCCGCTTCAACGATGCCGTATTTTTCGTTGATGAGCTTCATAATGTTGAGCTTCACCATCTCGCTACCCTTGTCAGCGGCAAAAGGTCTGCTTCCGACAAGAATGTTGAGATTTTCGCCCTCGATTGCTTCGTCAAGGGGTCTTGAAGCCTGCTTTTTGTCGAGATGGGGAAGAAGGTCGGTAACAACAAAAATCGGGTCACCCTCATCCTCGCCGAGCTTTATATCAACACTGCTTCCGTCACGTCTGAAAACAATGCCGTGAAGAGCCAGAGGAATTGCTGTCCACTGATATTTCTTGATTCCGCCGTAATAGTGAGTCTTGAAGAATGCAAGCTCCGAATCCTCATAAAGCGGATTGGGTTTGAGGTCAAGTCTGGGAGAATCGATATGTGACGCAACGATTTTTGCGCCGTATTCAAGTCCTTTTTTGCCGAAGGTGCAGAGAATAAGCGCCTTTGAACGGATGTCATAATATACCTTGTCGCCCGCCTTGTAGCTTGCCTTGGGGTCGAATTCAACATATCCCTCTTTTATTGCAAGCTCCTTTGTGTATGCGGCGGCTTCGCGCTCTGTCTTGCACGCATCAAGGTATTTCTTATAGCCCTCGCAGAATTCATCCGCCACGGCAACCTCGTTTTCTTCGCAGGTATAAACAGCGTGCTCCTGCTTTGCAAAAAGCTCTTCCTTCAAAATTTCTGCCTGAGTTTTTTCGCTCATTTCATTCATCCTTTACTTATATAGATTGTTATATATATTCATTGCTTTATTGACTTTTCTGACATAGTGCGCCGTTTCGGGAATCGGAATTTCGCTCAGCGTTTTGCCGTCGGGCGATATTTTTTTATCCTCAAGCCAATCGATTATCCTGCCTCTGCCCGCGTGATAGGCGGCGATTGCGGTATCTGCATTGCCGAATTCATTGATAAGATAACCGAGAAAAAACGCACCGTATTTTATTGACGTTTCGGGGTCATAAAGACTCAGATTTCCGTTTTCCTCTCCGAGTTTTTGTTTGAGCCATTCAAACGTTTCGGGCGTTATCTGAGTCAGACCGACCGCATCCGCAGAAGAAACGGCATCGGAGTTAAATGAACTTTCGGTTTTTATCACCGCATAGACAAGCTTCGGGTCAACGCCGTATTCAGCGCTGTATTTTTCAACATAGTCGGTATATCTGAGCGGGTAAAGTGTTTTCATCACCGTTTTACCCGTTACCGAAAATGCCGTAAAAAGCACAGCGGCGTAAACAAAAATAATAAAAATTGATTTTATTCTGGGGTTAATTGTCATATATTCCATTCATCAGCTCTGCAATCTGCGCATCGATATCCGCACCGTTATTATTAATAATGATATCCGATTTTTCGGTGTAATATTCCGCAGATGGCTGTGCGTTTATGCGTAATTTCGCATCGGATTCCGTAATTGAATCACGTTTCATTATTCTTTGAAGACGGATTTTTTCATCCGCAACAACGCAGATATTCTTTTTGCAGACCGCAACAAGCGGACTGTCATAGAGAAGCGCCGCATCGATAACCGCCGCTTTTGCACCGTCACTTTCGGCGACGTGGATTTCTTCAATTGCAAGGCGTGTTATTTCGGGATGAGTGATTGCGCTGAGCGCCGCCGTACCCTCGGGAGTTGCAAATGCTCTTCTTGCAAGTTCATGTCTGTCAAGCACGCCGTCGATTATGATATCATCACCGAATCTTTCGCAGAGCATTGCGATAACTTCGGGATTCTCAACAGCTTTTCTCGCAAGGGTATCCGTGTCAACTAT
>JAZNFD010000402.1:0-5280 GCA_045588975.1 Acutalibacteraceae bacterium
GGTCTTTACGGCAAGGGTTGGAACGCTCTTTATATGGAAAATCACGACCATCCCAGAATTATCAACCGTTTCGGCAGTGAAAAATACAGAAGCGAAAGCGCAAAGACAATCGCTAATTCATATATGCTTCAGCAGGGCACTCCCTTTATCTATCAGGGTCAGGAAATCGGTATGGTAAATATCGACCTTCCCAACGTTGATGATTATCAGGATGTTTTTGCAGTCAACAATTATAAAACTCTTCGTTTCTTAGGTTTCTCCGAAGAGAACACAATCAAGAGACTCAAGACATCCAGCCGAGGTAATGCAAGAACTCCCGTTCAGTGGGATGACACCGAAAACGCAGGCTTCACAACCGGCACTCCCTGGATGCCCGTCAACCCCAAATATAAAGACGGAATCAATGCCAAGGCTGAAATGGAAAATCCCGATTCGATTTATAATCATTATAAAGAGCTTATCAGATTCCGCAAGGAAACACCCGTTGTTACTTACGGCGTGTATAAAGAATATTATAAATCTAGCAAGGATCTTTATGTTTTCGAGCGTACATATGAAGGCAAGCGTCTGCTTGTAATCTGCTCATATTCCGAAAAATCCGTTGATTTCAAGGCTCCCAAGGGTTATGACCTCAGCAAGGGTAAGGTTATGCTCTGCAGTTATAAGGAAAACCCCATTACAAACAACGGCTTCACAACCAGACCCTACGAAACAAGAGTATATTACTTTGAATAATAAAATTGCCTCTGATTTTTCAGAGGCGATTTTACTGATTGGTGAAAGACGAATTATGATTCAGACAATTAATCAATATGCAAAAACATATTCCGACCCTCCCGAGGGTGAAAGAATCGCAAGCAGGGGAATAATCGTTGAAAACGGCAAAATTCTGCTTTCATACGAAAAGAATACCGATGTTTATATGTCTCCGGGTGGCGGGCTTGAAAGCGGAGAAATGCTTGAAGAATGCTGCGTCAGAGAGCTTAAAGAGGAAACGGGATATCTTGTGAAGCCTCAGAAATATTTTCTGAAAATCAATGAATATTGCTTTGAAACAATGTATGTCAGCAATTATTTTGTTTGCGATATCATCGGAAAATCAGAGCAGTCATTGACCGATATTGAAATTGAGCACGGCATAACACCCGTCTGGCTTGATATTGAAAAAGCGCTTGAAATCTTCGGCGATTATGCTTCGCACAGAGAAGATATTGCAAGCCTTTATTTGAGAGAATTCACCGTTTTGAATAAATATCTTGAAATGAATGAGAGCTGAAAAAATGAGGATAATGACATTCAATATCCAGCATGCGTTGGATTATCTCAACCAAAAGATAGACATCGGGCTTTTTGTCGGAAAAATCAAGAAGTACGGCGCGGATATCTGCGGAATAAATGAGGTGAGGGGAGACGGTCCGCTCGAAGGATACACCGACCAGACCAACACCATCGGTGACGGTCTGGGATATAACCGTTATTTCGGCGAGGCAATCAAAGTCAAAGGGACAAGCCCTTACGGCAATGCATTTTTCACATCTTATCCTGTAAAATCGTCCGAAACAATTCTTATTCCCGAGCCTGCGGAAGAATATGAATTCGATGAAAACAGCGAGCGTAAATATTTTGAACGAAGATGTATAATCAAGGCGGTAATTGACGTTAACGGCAAGGAGCTTTGCGTGCTTGTTACTCATATGGGACTTTCGGATATCGAACGGAAAAACGCAGTTCAGATCCTTTGTGAAATAATAGATAAAATTGAAATTCCTCTTGTCCTTATGGGTGATTTCAACACCACGCCCGATGATTCGGTTTTAGCTCCGATTTATGACAGACTTTCGGATACCGATGCGAAATCCGTTAATCCCGCTGTTTCAACATATCCCTCGTATTCTCCCGAAATGAAAATAGATTATATTTTTTACAAAGGACTTAAATGTATCGGTGCACAGACCGTTGAAGAGATAATATCAGACCATTATCCGATAATTGCTGACTTTGAATACTGATTTTTTACAAATATTTATCGTTCAAAGCAAATGTTTTTTCACACTTTTCCAAAATTATTATATTATATAATTAATGGTTGAAACTTCATTTTAATTATGCTAATATAATAACAATTTGGCAGAGAAAGGTATATATGATGGTTTGTAATACTATTTTAGATGCACTGGGTAACACTCCGATTATCAGGCTTCAGCATATGACGGGTCCCGATGATGCGGAGATTCTTGTTAAATTTGAAGGACTCAATATCGGCGGTTCGATCAAAACCCGTACCGCTTTGAATATGATTCTTGATGCGGAGGAAAAGGGTCTCATCGGTCCCGATACAATAATCGTTGAACCCACAAGCGGCAATCAGGGAATCGGTCTTGCTCTTGTCGGAGCGGTCAAGGGTTATAAGGTGAAAATTATTATGCCCGACTCCGTAAGCGAAGAACGTCTTAAGCTTGTTCAGCATTACGGCGCAGAGGTTATTCTTGTTCACGATGCGGGCAATATCGGTCTTTGCATTGAAGAATGTCTTAATATCGCTTTAAGAATGAAAAATGAAAATCCGAACGTTTTCGTTCCCCAGCAGTTTGAAAATCCTGCTAACCCCGAGGTTCAGCGCAAAGGCACGGGCAGGGAAATTCTTGAGCAGGTCAAGGCTCCCATCCACGGTTTCTGCTCGGGAATCGGCACAGGAGGAACAATAACGGGTATCGGCGAAACTCTCAAGGCGGCTAATCCAGATATGACAATCTGGGCGGTTGAACCCGAGAATGCTGCTATTCTTTCAGGCGGCTCAATCGGCACTCACATTCAGATGGGAATCGGTGATGGACTCATCCCCGCAATTCTCAATCAGAAAATTTATGATGACGTGTGCATCGTAAAGGATGAAGAAGCTCTTCAGGCCTCAAAGGACCTTGCGGCAAAAGAGGGAATTATGTGCGGAATCAGCAGCGGCACGAATGTTGCGGCGGCACTCAGGCTTGCAAAGAAGCTCGGCAAAGGCAAAACAGTGGTAACCGTTCTGCCCGATACTGCGGAAAGATATTTCTCAACGCCGCTTTTTGATTGATTAAAATTAACTTATGTTTTGTGTGGCGGCTTGTCTCAGGCCGCCATAAATTTTTCTGTTAAAAAGCAAAAAAACACTTGATTTTTCAAAACTTGTCATATATAATATATAAGCATTGATTTGCAGATACGGAGAGTTGTCCGAGCTGGCCGAAGGAGCACGATTGGAAATCGTGTAACGGGCTATAACCTGTTCGAGGGTTCGAATCCCTTGCTCTCCGCCAGAACCCCATAGAAGTAATAGCTTCTGTGGGGTTTTTCTTATGCTTTAAGACACCGCAAAGTATACCCAAAACCCACTTTCGACGACGAAAAGACGACGGCAGATCGAGCATAAATATCTCTATGGTCGTCAAGAATATCCGTCACCGTCGGCTTTTGATGTTTAATAGTGGATTTTTCGATGTAGGTATGATATAATAGTAAAAATGATATTATATATTGGTGATAAAAATGACAAAAGCTGATTACTTGAAACAAATTGACGAAGTAATTGAAAACGGTAAATATAAAGCAAACTTTCAATCGCTCGCTCACCATAAAATTCCTGATTGGTTTACTGAAAGAAAGTTCGGTATTTTCATTCATTGGGGAATTTATAGTGTTCCTGCTTATGGCAATGAATGGTATTCACGGGCAATGTATGATCCGAACTGCCATGAGTTTAAATATCACGTCAAGACTTATGGTAATCAAAAGGATTTCGGATATAAAGATTTTATTCCGATGTTTAAAGCTGAAAAATTCAATGCGGATGAATGGATTGATTTGTTCAAGGAATCGGGAGCGAAATATATTATGCCTGTTGCCGAGCATCATGACGGCTTTGCAATGTACGAAACCGAATTTAACCGTTGGAATTCCGTCGATATGGGACCGTGCAGAAATGTTGTTGGTGAGCTGAAAGCAGCATGCGATAAAAATGATTTAGTGTTTTGTGCGTCTACTCACAGAGCCGAGCATTATTTCTTTATGAATATGGGCAAAACATTTGACAGTGATGTCAACGATGAAAAATATGCTGATTTTTACGGTCCTGCTTATTACTGTAAGGAACTGCATTCAGGTGACCTTCACGCCACCACTGCCGATACTTATACAATCGGTGCAAGCAAAGAGTGGCTTGAAGATTGGCTTGTCCGTACCTGCGAAATCATTGATAAATATCAGCCTCAAATCTTATATTTTGACTGGTGGATTCATAATCATTCATTTAAGTCCTATCTTAAAAAGCTTGCTGCATATTATTACAACAGAGCCGATGAATGGGGAAAAGAAGTTACGATTAACTATAAGCACGAAGCGTTCCCTCCGACTGTTGCAACCTACGATGTTGAAAGAGGAGCATTGACGGGCATATCTCCCGCACCCTGGCAAACCGATACAGCCATCGGCAAAAGTTCCTGGGGATATATAAAAGATAATAATTTTAAAAACGCTCGTCAGATTATCTGCGATTTGATTGATATAGTCAGCAAAAACGGAAACCTTCTTCTGAACATCGGTCCTAAATCTGACGGCACAATTACCGCCGAAGAAACACAGGTGCTTAAAGATATCGGTAAATGGCTATCGGTTAACGGTGAAGGTATTTACGGCACTACTTTCTGGAAAACATTCGGTGAGGGAGAAGTAAATGCTGAAGAAGGATATTTCAAAGATTATAATGAAAAGGCATTTACAAGCAAGGACTTCAGATTCACTTATAAAAACAGTTATATCTATGCATTCCAGATGAGACCTGATGGTAAGGATGTCGAAATCAAGACACTGGCAAAACGCAGTCGCCACGATATTCTCATCAAAAATGTTTCTCTTCTCGGTTGCGAAAAAGCTATTGAATTTGAAAGAACAGAATCGTCTCTTAAAATAAAATCAAACGAAATGCTTACTTCTGATTTACCTGTTTGCTTTAAAATTGAAATTGAATAATTATTTAACGAACGAGAGTGGTTCTTATATAAAATGAGGATATAGAAAAATAAACAGATTGTAATTTATTAAACTAAATAATAAACGATTAAGTGCAATGGGATATAAAATCCTGTTGCACTTTAATGTTTGTAAAGGAGGTTTTCAATGAAACAAACAACACTTGAAGATTTATATTATGGCAACATAAACCCTAATGAAATAAGCTTTGTGAGGGGTTCTGAATACGGTAAATGCTTTGATAAAGTAACGGAGCTTTCAAAGTCCGTATGCAGT
>JAZNFD010000403.1:0-5113 GCA_045588975.1 Acutalibacteraceae bacterium
CCTCATCAACATCGGCAAAAAGAAGACTCTTGCCAACCTCTATTCCGGCTGCCGCAATTATTTCGTCATTTGTATACGGCGCATTGCCCTCAATGCTGAAACTCTTGACTCTGAATGCCGCGAAAGCAACCACAGGACCAACAACAATGCTTATCGCGAGCAAAAATCCGATAACAACTATGGCTATACGGAAATTTCTCTTTCTCCTGAGCTTTCTTCTTCTGATTTCTCTCTCTTCGGGCGTAAGCTGTCTGCTCTGATTGCGATTTGTTTCTCTGTCCATTTCCACTCCACCGTTTTTAATTAATTCCGTATCCTTCTGATATCTGCACCGAGAAAAGAAAAACTTTTTTCTATCTCTTCACAGCCTCTGTCAATATGATATATGTTTTCGATAACCGTTCTGCCCTCTGCACCGAGAGCCGCAACGGCAAGCGCACATCCGCCGCGCAAATCACTTGCGGAAACCCTTGCACCGCAAAGCTTTTCAACTCCGTCGATAACCGCAACACATCCGTCCTCAACGCGTATGTCAGCGCCCATTTTTATAAGTTCGGGGAGGTGGCGGAATCGGTTTTCGAATATTTTTTCGGTTATCACGCTTGTTCCGTTTGCTGTTGAAAGTGCAGCCATAATTATCGCCTGCGAATCCGTCGGGAATCCCGGATAAGGCATTGTACGCAATGATTTTATTCTTGAGATTCTTTTGGGTGATTTAATAAATAACTCACCTTTTTTTATACTGACCTTGCAATCCGCAGCTTCAAAAGCAGAGATAATATGCAGGATATGCTCTTTTTCAACTCCGCTCACGGCAACATTGCCGCCGCTGCACGCCGCGCAAGCCATATACGTTGAAGCGATTATCCGATCCGGAATAACGGTATGCTCACAACCGTTCAGCTTTTGCGTGCCGCATATTCTGATAACACTCTGACCTGCACCGCTTATCTTTGCGCCGCATTTAACAAGAAAATCTGCGAGATCCTTTATTTCGGGCTCTCTTGCCGCATTGGTTATAACGGTTTCTCCTTCAGACCGAAGCGCCGCAAGCATAATATTTTCCGTTGCTCCGACACTCGGAAACGCAAGGCTGATGTTGCATCCGTTTACTCCGCATTTTGCATCGCATTCGAGTATTCCGCTGTTTTCCGATATGCATACCCCCATTCGCCTAAGCGAAGAAAGATGCAGATCAATCGGACGCAGACCGATTTCACAGCCGCCGGGTGCGCTTACTTTCGCACAGCCGAACCTTGAAATCAGCGCTCCGAGAAAAACAATCGAGGAACGCATCTCACGCATCATGGCTTCGGGAATTTCCGCACACGATGCCGCCACGGAGTCGACGATAACCGTATGCCCTTCACGCTTCACCTTGCAGCCGATATACTCAAGTATTTTTATCGCCGCTGATACATCCGTCAGCTTCGGGCAATTATGTATAACGCTTGTGCCCCTCACAGCAAGAGTTGCGGCAAGAATCGGAAGAACGCTGTTTTTTGAGCCTTGAAGTTCAACTTTTCCGTCTATGGTTCTGCCGCCGTTAATAACCAATTTTTCCATAATCCACGCTCCTTTGAACGCTTTATACTCTGTTCCATACTATTCAAAGGATGTGTAAAATGTTAATTATTTCATTATCTCACAAAGAGTGTCGTAAATTCTCTGTGTTGCATCAACAACCGCCATCTTCTTTGCGTTTGCGCCGATTTCATCAAGCTTCGATTCGTCTGAAAGAAGGCTGTTGACCCGCTCCGTTAACGAGTCTGCAGTCAGATCCTTTTCTTCAAGAATTTCGGCAGCACCGTTATCAACAAGAGCCATCGCATTATGATACTGATGATTTTCCGTTACATAAGGTGACGGGATAAGTATCGAAGGCTTGCCGAGCGCCTGAAGCTCGCTGAGAGTGCTTGCACCCGAGCGGCATATAACAAGGTCTGCCGCGGCAAGGCATTTCGGAATGTCAATATACTCTACAACTCTGATATGGGGGGTATCTTTAAGACTGACGCCTTTTTCTTCAAGCTCCGCTCTGAACTGCTCTGCATTCTTTCCCGTTGCATGAAGGAATACGCAGTCTTTGTCTTTATATTTATTAAGTATCAGACCGAAAACAGCATCGTTCACGGGTTTTGCGCCGAGGCTGCCGCCCATGGAAATAATAAGCTTCTTATTTCCGACCTCAAGCTCTGCTCTTGCAAAATCTCTGTCGCCCTTAAGGATATCTCCTCTTATGGGAAGTCCGGTCACAACACAGGGATTTTTCGGATTCATATACTGCTCTGCCTGCTTTGCGGTAAGCATAACTCTGTCCACCTTGCCCGCAACAGCTTTGTTGGCAACACCGGGATATGCATTCTGCTCGTGAATTGCAGTAGGTATCCCCATCTTTGCGGCAATTCTGAGAACGGGTCCGCTGACATAACCGCCGTAGCCGATAACAAGGTCGGGCTTGAATTCGTTGATTATCTTCTTTATCTGCGAGGATGAACGGAGAAGTTTTTTCACGGTATTGATATTATGCTTTATCGCTTCTCCCGAAAAGCTTCTCCAGAATCCGCTGATTTCGATTGTTTTAAGCTCATATCCTGCCTGAGGAACAAGCTTTGCTTCCATTTTGTCAGCTGTACCGACAAATGCAATTTCCGCACTCGGATGTTTTTCTTTGATGTAGCCTGCAGTACCAAGTGCGGGGTTTATATGACCGCCCGTACCGCCTGCCGCTATAAGGATTTTTTTATTGTCAAACATTGTCCTTTTTCCTTTCGCTGTTTCTGGATATCGAAAGAATTATACCCATTTCAACAAGAAGCATAACGAGCGACGTGCCGCCGTAACTGAAAAACGGAAGGCTGATGCCGGTATTCGGTACCGTCGCGGTAACAACGGCAATATTCAGTGCCGCCTGCAATCCGACCTGAACGCTGATACCCATAGCAACCATTGCCTCATATTTAGTTCTTGCTTTCAATCCGATATGAATTCCTCTCACAACAAGAAGAACAAAAAGTGCGATTATAAGCATCGCTCTTACAAATCCGAGTTCCTCACAAACGACAGCAAAAACGAAGTCGTTATGAGGCTCGGGAAGATACATATGCTTCTGTTTTGAATTACCGAAACCGAGTCCGAAAAGTCCGCCCGAGCCGATCGCATAAAGCGACTGCAGACTCTGCCATCCCGATCCTCTTTTTTCTTCTACGGTAAGTTCCTGTTTATCAAGAAGCTTAAGCCAAATACGGATTCTTTCGCTGGCGTAGCCTTCAAGGATTTGGTCAGCGTTAAAAATAAACCACAACGCGGCAATGACAATTATGGCAATGCCAATCGCATAAACCAACCAATGAATTCTTATTCCGCCGAGATATATGGTTGCAACACCGATACCGAGTATAAGAAGAGTACCCGAAACATGATTTTCAAGATACACAAGTCCCGCAATTACGACAACGAAAAGAATAAACGGCACACATGCCCACCAGCGTTTTTCGATGAATTTGCGATGTCGTTCCATACTGAATGCGAGGAACATAACTATTGCAAGTTTTGCGATTTCAGACGGCTGGAACGAACCGATAACCGGAAGATAAAGCCAACGTTTAAAATCTTCTTTTCCCGGAATCTGATAAGGAAAAGCAAGAACGGCAAGAAGTAAAATCACCGATATAACCATTATCAGACCTGAAGCATCTCTGAAAACCGAAGTGTTAACAAACGAGACCGCAATCATCAGCACAATTCCGATCGCGGCAAAAAAGAGCTGATTTTTAAAGTAATAATACGGATCGTTTTTTACCTGTTTGCTCGAATCATAAAGCGCATTGATATAGCTTGCAGAAAACATCATCACTATTCCGATTGCAAGAAGCGCAATGACAAGCGTCAGAAATGTTATGTCAAGAGAACCTGTCGAAAAAAAGTCTCTCAGTTTTTTCTTTCTTTTAAATAAATCCCGAACTGTATATATAATGCCGAAATATCCTAATATTTGCTGTTTCAAGTTATAATCTCACTCCTCATAGTTATCAAATATATCCGCCGTGGTACATAACGGCAACCGCCGCCGCTCCACCGATAATATTGACGGCAGAAAACACCAGAGTAATTTTCTTCTCACTCCAGCCGCACATCTCAAAATGATGGTGAATCGGCGCCATTTTAAATATTCTTTTACCTCCGCTCACGCGGTAATACACAATCTGCAGCACATCGGAAAGACCCTCAATAACATAGACCGTTCCGACAAGCAGAAGAATAATCGGACAGCCGATTGCATAGCAAAGCGCAACAACCATACCGCCGAGAAACATTGAACCGGTATCACCCATAAAAACCTTTGCGGGGTTTTTGTTCCAGAGAACAAATCCGAAGCACGCACCCGCAAGAGCGGCAGATGCCATCGAAAATCCGAAAAGACCCTTAAGTGCCGCAATAACACCGACAGAAACCGCCGCCGTCAGAGTCACACTGCCGCACAAGCCGTCAATACCGTCGGTAAAATTAACAGCATTTACCGTCGCATATATAGCAATAATGCCGAATATCCAATGAAAAAATCCGATTTCAAGAGTCCCGATAAACGGAACAAACATATGAGGCGCACCCTGCATTCCCATATAAAGGCTTGTAAGATACGCAACACATACAAGAAGCTGTAAAAGCGTTTTCTGTTTTATTGTAAGTCCGAGATTCTGATGCTTTACAACCTTGATATAATCATCAACAAAACCGATAAAGCCAAAGCCGAGTGCCATCAGCACACCGCTCCAGAGCTTTGTATACATTTCAGACGGCACAAGGCTGCCCGAAGCTGTTATATCTCCGCCCATAATTTTATCCGTAATAACCGTAAGAAGAATTGCGGCAACCGTGCCGATAATAAACATCAGACCGCCCATAGTGGGTGTACCTTGCTTGGTTCTGTGCCATTTCGGTCCGATATCAAGAATGGTCTGACCGAATTTCAGTTTCCGCAGCCACGGAATCATGGCAAATCCGAGTCCGCCCGTTATCACAAGACCCGCAATGCCTGCGGTCAGAATTGCCGCTGCGGTATTCATAGCCGTTCAGGTCGGAGGTATAAACAGAGCTCTCAACGGGAACATAG
>JAZNFD010000404.1:0-4861 GCA_045588975.1 Acutalibacteraceae bacterium
ATCTCCGTTCTTTCTGGAACGGACCGCAACTGCACCTGCTTCGGTTTCCTTTTCACCCATAACGAGCATATAGGGAACTTTCTCCAGCTGTGCTTCACGGATTTTGTAGCCGATTTTTTCGCTTCTGTCGTCAACGGAAACTCTGACACCCATTGATTCGAGCTTTGCCGCAACTTCTTTTGCATATGCGTGATGACGGTCTGCGATGGGAAGAAGTCTGACCTGCTCGGGTGAGAGCCAGAGGGGAAGTGCGCCTGCAAATGTCTCGAGAATATAAGCAAGTGTTCTTTCATAGCAGCCGAGGCTTGTTCTGTGGATGATATAGGGAAGCTTCTTCTGACCGTCGGTGTCAACATAGTACATGCCGAACTTCTCTGCAAGAAGCATATCAATCTGGATTGTAACGATGGTATCCTCTTTGCCGAAGACGTTCTTGAACTGAATGTCAAGCTTCGGGCCGTAGAATGCAGCTTCGTCAATGCCGATTTCATAATCTACACCGAGGTTATCGAGGATTTTGCCCATTGTTTCCTGAGCGGCATTCCACTGCTCTGCGGTACCTTCATACTTGGCTGTGTTTTTGGGATCCCACTGTGAGAAACGGAATGTGCACTTATCAAGCATACCGACTGTGCCGAGGAAATATTTACAAAGGCTGAGACAGCCCTTGAATTCTTCTTCGAGCTGGTCAGGTCTGATAACAAGGTGACCCTCTGAAATCGTGAACTGGCGTACACGGATAAGACCGTGCATTTCGCCCGAATCTTCGTTTCTGAAAAGAGTTGATGTTTCGCCCAGACGCATAGGAAGATCACGGTAGCTTCTTGCACTGTTGAGATAAACCTGATACTGGAACGGGCAGGTCATCGGACGGAGTGCAAGGCATTCCTTCTCTTCGTCGTCGGGGTCGCCGAGAATGAACATACCGTCACGGTAGTGATCCCAATGGCCCGAAATTCTGTAAAGATCTCTCTTTGCCATAAGGGGAGTTTTGGTGAGAAGATAGCCGTTTTTCTGCTCAACATCTTCAACCCAGCGCTGAAGAACCTGAACAACTCTTGCGCCCTTGGGCATAAGAATGGGCAGACCCTGACCGATTGACTCAACAGTTGTGAAATAACCGAGCTCTCTGCCTATTTTGTTGTGGTCGCGCTTCTTTGCTTCTTCAACAGCTTCAAGATATGCTTCGAGGTCCTCTTTCTTTGTGAAAGCAGTACCGTAAACACGCTGAAGCATCTTGTTGTTGGAGTCACCTCTCCAATATGCGCCCGTGCAGGATGTGAGCTTGAAAGCCTTGACTCTGCTTGTGTCGGGGATATGGGGGCCGGCGCAAAGCTCATCGAATTCGCCCTGCTTGTAGAACGAAATCTTTTCGCCCTTATCGGAATGCTCCTTGATAAGCTCAACCTTAAAGGTTTCGCCTCTCTCTTCCATCATCTTGATTGCGTCTTCGGGGTCAAGCTCATACTTTTCAAGAGCAAGACCTTCCTTGACGATTTTCTTCATCTCTGCCTCGATCTTTTCGAGAACTTCGGGAGTGAAGGGCACGTCTACGTCAAAATCATAGTAGAAACCGTTATCGATAGCGGGACCAATTGCAAGCTTTGCATTCGGATAAAGTCTTTTTACTGCCTGAGCAAGAATGTGAGATGCGGTGTGGCGGAGCGCCCACTTGCCGTCTGCATCGTCAAAAGTGAGAATTTCAAGCTCGCAGTCCTTGTCAAGAGCTGTTCTGAGGTCGCATACAACGCCGTCAATCTTGCATACGCAAGCTGCCTTGTAAAGACCCATGCCAAGGCTCTTTGTGATTTCCATAGCGGTTATACCGTTTTCAAATTCCTTGATAACGCCGCCTTTAAGAGTAACATTAATCATAATATATCTGTCCTTTCCATTATTTACAAATAAAAAAGCTCCACCCTGTTAAAACAGGATGAAGCATAATAAACACTCCACGGTTCCACCCGTAATTCCGATGAATCGGCTCTCGAAAGCCTTAACGCGGCTGACACGGCACACCTTGAATACGGCGGCACTCGGCAGGCGGTAACCGATTGCTGAACTTTGCCGCCCTTTCAGCCAATGAAGCGGCTCTCTGATGAAAGCTCTGTTGCAAACAGCCTTCTGCCTCAACGTTTTGAAATATTATCATTATATTATCATCATAAATGTATAAAGTCAATAGAAAAAATGATTAAATATTAATAAAAAACTTGACAATATCATCATAAAAGTATACTATTAATACAATGGTGTTATTTTGTGCCAAGATGAGCATTTTATATGCTCGGATACACCATTAGTTGATTTTTCGGTAATTTTTCTATATCGGCTTTTCGAAAAAAAGCCGCAAAAAAACTAAAAAAGGAGGAACCTGCGCAATTGGATAATTGGATTATAATTCTTATTGCCGCTGTTGTTGCACTTGCCGTGGGCATCGCTCTCGGATTTGTGTTCGGCGGTTTACATAGGAAAAAGGTTGCTGAAGCGGCTATCGGCTCTGCCGAACAGGAAGCTAACAAGATTATAAGCGACGCTATTGCCGCTGCAGAAGCAAAGAAAAAAGAAGCCATCCTTGAAGCAAAGGATGAAATCCACAAGCAAAGAACCGAAACCGAAAAAGAGCTTCGTGAAAGGCGCAACGAAGTTCAGCGAATGGAGCGCCGCATAACCCAGAAGGAAGAAACTCTTGATAAGAAGAGCGAAAACCTCGAAAAGAAAGACGAAGTTCTTAATGAGAAAATCAAGGCAGCCGATGAGCGTCTTGAAGAAATCGAAAGCATGAAAAAGAGCCAGCTCGATATTCTCGAAAGAATTTCGGGATTTTCAAAAGAGCAGGCTAAGGATTACATCCTCAGTCTTCTTGACGAAGACCTCAACCACGAAAAAGCTGTTAAAATTCAGGATTTCGAGCAAAAAACAAAGGATGAAGCAGATTCTCTCGCAAGAGAAATCATCTCAACCGCTATTCAGCGCTGCGCTGCAGACCACGTTGCGGAAGCAACCGTTTCCGTCGTTGCTCTTCCCAATGATGAAATGAAGGGCAGAATCATCGGCCGTGAAGGCAGAAACGTAAGAACTCTCGAAATGATAACAGGTGTTGACCTTATCATTGACGATACTCCCGAAGCTATCACCGTTTCAAGCTTCGACCCCGTCCGCAGAGAAGTTGCAAGACTCACTCTTGAAAAGCTCATCGCCGACGGCAGAATCCATCCCGCAAAAATCGAAGAGATGTATGACAAGGCAAAGCGTGAGGTTGATGCAACCATCAAGCAGACCGGTGAACATGCTCTCATCGACGCAGGTGTCAACAACGTTCATCCCGAAATAGTCAAGCTTATCGGTAAGCTCAGATACCGTACGAGCTACGGTCAGAATGTTCTTAAGCACTCTCTTGAAGTTTCCTACATTGCAGGTCTTATGGCATCGGAACTTGGCACCGACGTCAGAACCGCAAAAAGAGCAGGCTTGCTTCATGATATCGGCAAGGCACTTGACCACGAAATGGAAGGCTCGCATGTTGATCTCGGTGTTGATTTCGCTAAGAAATTCAAAGAAAACGAAAACATTCTTCACGCAATCAAAGCTCACCACGGCGATGTTGAAGCAAAAACCATCACCGCTATCCTTGTTCAGGCAGCCGATGCTATTTCAGCTGCAAGACCCGGTGCAAGACGTGAGGATGTTCAGAACTATATCAAGCGTCTTCAGAAGCTTGAAGAAATCGCAGAATCCTTTGAAGGCGTTGACCGTTCATTTGCAATCCAGGCAGGCCGTGAAGTCCGCATTATGGTTAAGCCTGAGGTTATCAATGACGATAAGATGGTTCTTCTCGCAAGAGATGTTGCCAAGAAGATTGAGGAAAGCATGGAATATCCCGGTCAGATCAAGGTTAATATCATCAGAGAGAGCCGTACTGTAGATTACGCTAAATAACAAATCAACACAAGGGGCTGCATCTGCAGTCCCTTGTTTTTCAAGGTGATTGATATGAATATACTCGTTATCGGAGATGTGGTTTCGGCAAAGGGATGCGAATTTCTCCGAAACACATTGCCTGCTTACAAAAAGCTGAAAAAAATCGACCTCTGCATTGCAAACGGCGAAAATTCCGCAGTCGGCAACGGCATAACTCCGTTTTCTGCGCAGTATCTTTTCGACAGCGGAGTTGATTTCATAACAACGGGCAACCACGTCTACCGCCGCCGTGAATTCTACGAAATGCTCGATGAGCGTGACGATATTATCCGACCCGCAAATTTTTACAAAAGCAATCCCGGATCGGGATATTCAACCGTTGATATGGGATTCGCAAAAGTCGGCATAATCAATCTTTCAGGCAATGTTTATATGGATAACTGCGATAATCCGTTTGCTGTTGTTGATGAAATTCTTCCGAAGCTTTCGGACTGCAGAATAATTCTTGTTGATTTTCACGCAGAGGCAACCGCAGAAAAAAGAGCTATGGGATTTTTCCTTGACGGCAGAGTTTCGGCTGTTTTCGGCACTCACACCCACGTTATGACCAACGATGCCCAGATTCTGCCCAAAGGCACGGCATATATTACCGACCTCGGCATGACGGGCCCGAAGCAATCGGTGCTTGGAGTGAAGCCCGAAATATCAATCGAATGGCTTCGCACGGGTATGCCCGCACGCTTTGACACCGCAGAGGGCGAGTGCATGATGAACGGATGTATTTTTGAATTTGACAATAAGACGGGCAAGGCAATCAGCGTTGAGCCCGTTGTTATAGAATAGGTAAAAACTTATGCAAAAGCTTTTAAGTCATATGAGAGCTGCTTGTCAGCAATACGAGATGATAAAAGAGGGCGACCGCATTGCAATCGGCGTTTCG
>JAZNFD010000405.1:0-9605 GCA_045588975.1 Acutalibacteraceae bacterium
AAATCAGCGGTGACGGTCTCAGAGACCCCGAAAAGAGAGCACCTCTTATCATTGAAACCATTCTCGGCGAAAAACCCGATTCATTCGGTCTGCAGGAAGCAGACAAGGCTTGGGTTGAAAGAATTGCCGCAGGTCTCACCGACTATGCTTACATTGCAAAATACAGAGATGACGGCATCTCGGAAGGTGAATCATCTCCGATTTTCTATCTTAAAGATAAATATGAGCTTGTTGATTCGGGATTCTTCTGGCTTTCCGAAACTCCCGAGGTGCCCTCCATGGGCTGGGATGCTGCTTGCAACAGAATAACATCCTATGCAATCCTCAAGAATAAGGAAACCGGCTTTGTTTATGCCCATTTCAACACCCATCTCGACCATGTCGGCAACGTTGCTCAGGCAGAATCAATCGCACTCATTTCTGCTTATGTTGCTGAAATCGCACCCGATATTCCCGTTGTCGTGACCGGTGATTTCAACTTCTCCGAGGGTTCATATAATTATGAAACCATTCTCAAAACAGGTCTCAGAGACTCAAAATATATGGCATCCGAATACGATGACCACGCAACCTACCACGGTTATCACGTTATTGTTCCTGACAACAAACCCATCGACTATGTTTTCGTCAACGGCTACTGCTCATCGGTAAAATCAAGCAAAATCAACTCCGATTTTACTCACCACATTCTTGCATCCGACCACTTTCCCCTCACCGTTGAATTGACTCTCTTTAACGGAGGTACAAACTGATGTACAGAATTCTTTCATTTAACCTTCTTTGTGCAGGCAAAGGCGAAAGAATATGGGAAAAGCGCGTTCCGAAAGCAGTCAGCATCATCAAGGAAGCAAACCCCGATTCCTTCGGCGTTCAGGAAGCTCATTGGGAATGGATGCAGGAGCTTTGCAAGCACCTTCCCGAATATGCTTATGTCGGCGTTGCCAGAGAAGACGGCGACAAAGACGGCGAATTCTCGGCTGTTTTCTATAAGAAAGACAGATTCGAAGCAAGCGACAGCGGTAATTTCTGGATTTCGGAAACTCCCGAAAAACCCTCAAAGGGCTGGGACTCCGCTTGCACCAGAATCGCAACATACGTTAAGCTCACAGACAAAGAAAACGGAAAATCTTACATCCACTTCAACACTCATCTTGACCACGTGGGCAGAATCGCACAGATAAACGGCGCAAAAATGATTCAGGAAAAAGCGGCATCATTCGGCGGCGTACCCGTAGTTTGCACGGGCGATTTCAACGTTTATCAGGATTCCGACTGCTATAACACAATGGTCAGCGGAAATATGAAGGATGCAAGAAAACTCGCTCCCGACAGTGACGAATGCTACACCTTCCACGGATTCAGACCCGAAGAAATCCAAAGCAGAATTGACTTCGTTTTCGTTGACGAAGCAACCGTAAAACCCGTTAATTTCAAGGTCATCAACAAAATGGTTGACGGTGATTTTTACTCTGACCATAACGCAATTTATGCGGATGTTGAGATATAAGCCATAAAACACAACAAACCCCCGTAAAAGATTCAAGTCTTTTACGGGGGTTAATTCATTGGATTATCATAATGTTATCTGACTTCGCCGTCTTTGATTATCTGACCTGTCCTGATGTTGAAAACAAGCTCTTTCTTAACGCCGTTTTCATCAATCTTGATTTCGATAACGTCCTTTGTTACATATTCTGCGGATGTAATCTTTTCGTTGGTCTTCTTGAAAAATTTCTTGAGAAGTCCCATCTGCACGGCATCGTAATCACCAGCGTTATCGGAGACAAAAAGAACGTTACCGCAAAGATTATTGATTCTCGCAAGAAGCTTCTTCTGCTCCCATGTAAACTTGAGGTTATCGTTTCTCAGGAAGAATACGTCGGGGTCATTCATAAACACTCTGCCGTTGAGATGGCGGCGGAATACGGAGTTGTTGATTGCGCTCTGTGCGCTGAGCATTTCGTTGCTGACGTGGATGTGGTTATAAATCTTGCCTTTGTAAGTAAGGTCGACGTCGCAGCTGATTCGGCAGGCATCGCATACGCCGTATGCGGCGCTCATAGGAATACCGCAGCCGAGAAGAAGCTTGTCGCCTACGCATTCTCTGAGGAAAGCCATTGCTTCGTGCATGATTTCGCCTCTGCTCTTACCGTTTCTGGGAGTTACGCATTCGCTGTAAAGGAAGTCAAGCTTAACCATATCGTAGCCCCACTCATTGAGTACAACGTCAAAAACTTTCTTGATATAAGCTCTTGCTTCTTCATTATAAAAATCGAGAGTATATGCGCCGCCCCAGGCAATGCAGCCGAGCTGAGGTTTGCCGTTTTCATCCTTGATGAGCCAATCGGGATGCTCTTTTGCAATTCTTGAAATCTTCTGGCAGCTGAAAGGTGCAATCCAGATACCTGCAAGATAACCTTTTTCATGAATCTTATCGGCAATATATTTCATGCCGTTGGGGAATTTGTCGCAATAGTCAAGCCAGTCGCCGACATAAGGCTCATAGCCGTCATCAATCTGGAAGATAGAGGTTTCATCTTTTGCGGGGTCAAGACCGTCAAGGTCACGGAGAATGATTTGCTCGTCAATCTTCTGAAAATAGTTATACCACGAAGTGTAACCGCTCATTGCACCCTTTCTTGTTTCGGGCACACTGAACATTCCGAAGTAATTATCGAAAACTTCATCGTATGTTCCTTCAAAATAAACGATATCAAAAATCTTGAGTGATTCTGTAACTTTCTTGCCGAGAACATCCTTGCGGATGGAGAAATAGTTGCTCTTCATTCCGACTTTGAAATATGTGTAACCCGTGTTCTCGCAGAGCGAGCCCCAGAGTTTTACGTTTTCGCCGTTTCTGATATATGTATAGCAATGGCTGTGGAATTCGCCGGGTTTCTCCGAATACTCAACGATTCTGTCATCGCTTGTGATGCTCGCATAGTGTCTTACATAGGGATGAATATGTGAAAGCTTTATTGTGCCCTTTCTGATTTCATCCGAAGTGAATTCTCTTGTGTTTGTCCATGACTGATAGCCGTTGGCAAAAAACTTGTCACCCGCTTTGAAATCGTATGCCGATTCAACATAAAAATCCACGAGTTCAAAATCCTTTTTGGGATTAAGGGTAACGGTATATCTGCCGTCTGCTTCTGCGATATCGAGAGAATAAAATTCATTCTCGGTTGCATTTGATGTAACGGTCTTTCCGCCGGATAAATATTTTATTACATAATTTCTGTTCATGCCGCACACTCTCCTATTTTATATTCAACAAACAGATTATACCAAACTGCATAAATTAAATCAAGGTATATTTATATTATTTATCCGAATATTGACAACATCTGATGAGTACTGTAAAATCGAATTATAATTAAGAACCAAAGGAGTGCTGTTATGAAAAAAATTATCGCAATGTTAATGGCTGTCACTTTAATCGCAACTTTTGCATCGTGCGGAAAAGAACCGCAGGTCGCCGAACCCGAAACAACCATATCCGAAGTGACAGAAACAATATCGGAAACAGAAACATTTAACAGTGATATTTTCGTGGTTACGCCGGATATCAGCACAACAGATGATTCCGCTGTTTACGTAAGCGAAGTTTTATCAGAAGAATCAACAACCGCTGCAACCGCAGACCCTTCACAATGGACAAAAGAAGAAGTCATTGAGTTTTATAAGGCGGCGTCAGAAAAAACTCATCCTATCGCAAAGTCAACACAGATAATGGTGCTTGAAGAGCTCATCTTTAACGACGGTGACGGTTTATTGGGTTTTTTTATCAAAATCCTTGAACCGGCAATCGCATCCGTTATCGAAAAAAACGCTCTTGAGTTCGACGGATTGACAGGAGGATTCAAAAAACTGACTGCAAATGACACACAAAGCATCAAAGCATATAAAAGCGGTGAATACACCGTTATTGAAATGACCATGAAACCGCAGACAGACCCGATTCACGCCGATGCACAGTCAGGCACGGTAGGTCACGCGATTTCAGTTCTCGGAGATATTTCGCTTGTTCTTGCTGAATTCCCGCAGTTTGATGTTGACGTTGAAAACGCAGATATCGACATACACTATGTCAATCCGACCGTAAAGGTAAAAATCAACAAAGACGGAATCATTGAAAAAGGAACGTGGAAATACACCTGCGACCCGGAAATAAGGAACCTCGACATCAGCGGAATTATGATAAAAAAAGCCGATGCAAAGATTGATTACATAATAACCGTCGGCGGAGGATTCTGATTAAACATCAAGGAGTGATTTGCAAATGCAAGTCACTCCTTTTTAACGGTTTTTCGAATCCCTTGCAAAAAAATAAATGCCACAGTCTGACGACTATAGCATTTATTGGTACGAGTGTTCATAACGGATTCAATGAATAAATTGTTAACGGCGGTTAAACGCACATTGTTTCATGCTATCATTAATAATTGAAAGGAATTGCAAATTATGAAAAACAATATTTCATCTTGCGAATTAAACATTGATACTGCTTGTGTTGAAGTAAAATTAACCGATGGCTCAATGGTATCAGTTTACTGTATTGCTGTTGAAAACAAATATGCAAACAATATGTATGAGGTATCGGAACTCGGTTACGTCGTACGGCAGAACGCAGTTTGATTCCGATATTAACATGGCAGATAAAAACAACGGCTGCTTCACACACGAAGCAGCCGTTGTTTTTATCTGAAAAGTGATATGATTGCGCCGATAGTTTTTATGAATATAGCAGAGATTTTTTCGATTATTGTATCTGCGGTATTAATATCGGGGTCAAACTGCATCTTACCGTCCGAAGTATCGGGCGCAAAACGTATATTATCAATGCTGATATCGGCATCGTTTTCGCTTGCAAAAGCAAAACGGATTTCCTCAACCTGATTGAGTTTGCCGCAGGGTCTGCCTACACCGCCCTCATTGCCGAAAAGATAAAGTCTGTTAAGGTCGACGGTTACAAGGTGCCACTGACCGTCGGCAGGAATTGTTGCTTCAACACCCTTTGTGCCGTTAACCGCAGGCGAATACCATACAAGTGAATTTTTTAAAATTCTGATTTCGCTCAATTCAACGTCTGCACCGCCGTTGTTACGCACTAAAAAGCTCATCTTACCGTAATCGGAATAATCATTGTCTGTGTCGTCAAATTTTTCGCCCGATTTATAATTGAGCGCGGGGCTTAAGGTGAATTCCGTGCCGCCATTTAAGTTCATAACACCGTTTGCAAAGGTGATTTGCGCACCCTCTGCCGACCAGGAAGAATAATCTCTGTTGGCCTCCATTTCGTTCATAACGTGCCAGGTAAGCTCATCGTTGCAGTCCGTCCACGGTCTGTCAAACCAATAATGAGTGCCCACGGATTTGTCCGTTACAAACTGACTTACGGGCAAGGCAAGATTGCCGTCTGCCGTTGCGTAGAGATTGGAGCGCATATTGCTCACGCAGTATGCATAGCTTGCGGATACGGGTGAGGTCACATCACCGCTCCACACCTTTACCGTATCAGCCGAAACGATTTCAGCATTCGCCTGAACGTAAACGCCGTCTGCGCCGCAAACCGCAAAGCCGTGAAGCTCATCGCCGCCGCAGGCAAGTCCGTCACCTGCGTTTCTGAACGTAACGTAAACTGCGCCGTCACGGATATCCGCTTTTTCAACGGTCGCGGCTGTGTAATCATTATCGCCGCCGTAAACAAGACCATTTGCGGCAAACGCCATTCTCTCTCCTATTTCCTGCTTGCATTCGGGGTGGATTGACCCCGCCTCGGGCAGAAACGTGAGAGGCACGTCATAAATCGTTACGGTTGCCCTCGACTCGGGCTGTGCCGTCTGAATATTGCAATAATTGATATTCCAATCCTGCATAATCAATCCGTCGTCGGAGTAAAGAAAGGATGCAATCTGCGTGCAGATAAAGGGCATACGCTCATTTTCATAGCCGAAAAGCTCCGAATATGAACGCTGCATCAGGTCATAGAAATCCGCATAGGCTTCCTCGCTATATCTGTTCATCAGATCGGTTTCGCCCTGATACCAGATCATACCCGAGGGTCTGAAATTCCTGAGTGGATGAATCTTGTGGTTATAGTTAGAGGTCATATCTTGGTAAATGCTGGGGTTTGCCATTTCCCAATCCGATTTTTCTATGTATTTCTCGGTGGAAATAAGATAATTTTTGACCTTGCTGTCGCCGTCAATGGCGTCTCTTGAAAGCCAGCTTGCAATTGCAGAGCCGCCAAGCGAAGCGTTGAGTATGCCTACGGGCATATCAAGCTCTTCCATCATCTGCGCCGCAAAATAATAGGCAACGGCACTCATATTGTAAACGTGCCCATTTTCACCCGTAGTCCATACTGCGCCGACAGCATCCTGCTGAGGATCAACAAAAGTATCGCCCTCGTTGTTGTTGCAATAAATAGGCATATGCAGAACACGGAGCCATTTGCTCAGCTTCTGCGAATTTTTAAACATATCTGCGCCGCCCTTTGCCTGAGCAAGTGGATACTGCATATTGCTCTGACCGCTTGCCAGCCACAGTTCACCGAAAACAACGTTATCAAGCTTTGCAAATTCAACAGAATTATTTTTGAGAATTACTTTATATTCCTCGTAGCCGCCTGCAGGAGCAGTGAACGATACTGTAAAAGTACCGTCAGGCAGGGCTGTTGAGTTTCCGTTTGCAACAAGCTCACCTGCCGCACTATACATTTCAACGGTTATTTTTGCACCGGCAGATGCCGTACCTGCGAAAACGGCATCCTTATTTTGCTGAAAAAGCATACCGTCGCCGTAGGTGCCGTAGAGCTTTGCATCCGTTTCCTCTGCATAAGCCAAACTCACGCCTCCGACCGCAAACAAAAATGCAAGAAAAAGTGAAAGTGCTTTTTTCATTTTTATCACCTCAGGTTATCAAAACTTGCACGCATTTCGTCAACCGTACCGGTTGCGATATAGTAATTATATTCGCTCGGAACGAAGCTTCGGAAAGTGTTATGCTTAACAGCCGCAATATATGATGTTTGCGGTGCTACGGACGGGTCTTTATCTGTGGTGGTTTCCCTGGCCAGGACACCGGCAAGGAAATTCCCGTGGTGAGGCGTATAAATACCGATTCCGAAGCTGTCGTCAAACTCGCCGATAAATGCCGACCAGTTTTCCGTTGCCTGGAAATTGGGGTAGCCTGCATCGGGCCAGAAAATGAGTTCGTTCTGATATGAGTAATTTTTATCTCCCGTCCAAGGTGCATCGCCGCCATAATAAACGAATCTGTTGAAGGGCTCTATGCAGTAAAAGGCGGGAAGCTCCTGAGTTGTGTAATATTCGGGATAACCCGAAAAATCAACGAATCTGCAGGCTATCTCAACGGCACCGTCGCAGATGCTGTAGGTTGCCTCCATATACGAAGGGCTCATATCCGTCGCAGGCTTTGCCCAGTCAAGGGGTCTGCACTTAATATAGATATAGTCATCGCCCACAACAAGGTCAACTATTTTGCTGCTCTCGTTATACTGATTGCCGCCCTGCACGGGGTTATAATTCCACTTGTGTTCGCCGTACATGGCGCTCTTATAAGCATCGCAATCAAAGGTGCCGTAGTAGGATTGCTGAACAAGTCTGCCCGTATCGTGACGGTTGATGAGATTAACGTTATTATTGACGGATTTTACATCGTATCTCTCCGAAGCATCCGAATCAACCTTGGTTAAGCCGTCAACCATAACCGCCTGCACGTCGGAATCCAGGTCTTCAAGGTAATCCAGCGCGCCACCCCAGAGAAGGTTGACACCGATTTTATATTCGCTGTTCTGAAGATAAACGTTTTTATCGGGTACCTCACGGTTGAACACGTCAACGCCGACAAGCTCAAACACCGCCGCATCCTTGTCGAGAGGCTCAAGCGTTATTTTGCAAAGAGTGTTTGATTTTGTCTTGTCAAGCACACCGTCAATAAAGCTGTAAAAAGGCTTTGTGCCGTCCGAAGGCTCAAGGAAGAATTCCTCGGAATACTGTTCACCTTTGAGCGTATATGTAATTACGCCTTTCATATATGCGTCGGATTTATAGCTGATGCCGTAATAATTGAACCAGCCGCAATCGGCATCGCCGAAATCAAACTCGGCTTTTTCCAATATAATACCGTTTTCAATTCCGCTCACGGACACAGCCGCAATTGCCTCAATTGCAAAATCCGTATCTGCTTTTGATGACAGAAAACTGAAAAGATATGAGGGGAAAAGGAAAATAAACGAAAGAATAATGGAAAGAATTTTTTTCAAAGCAATCACCCTTTTATGTTAATTTTTAATTTTTGCAAGCTCGTAATTTGAGAAACGGTGGTTGTTGTTTCGGGCTCTTTGTTGCCATTGCAGGCAACGCGAGAGATGCCACCATAAGAAATTCAGAAAGCACTGCGATTATTTTTTCGACCGATTTCATAACAATACCTTCGATTGAATTGCATATTTAATATAACACAAAGCAATTTGATTTGCCCACACTATTTTATCATCCCATCAGTATTAATACATGAACAATCGCCCGTATTCTGTTATAGTATTTCTTCGGTGCCGGGCGTCAATTAATCCAGATATATAACCTGCGAGCCCTGCCAGGAAAGATAGTTTTTCTCTACACCGATTTCTTCAATCCACGCACGAACTTCAGGCGTCAGAAGCACAAGAGATTCGTGTGAGTTGTTCCACACCCATGAAGGCGTAGGCCACAGGCAGATTTCGGGGTCGACAGCTTCATAGAATTCTTTCGTTACACCGGCCTGACCGTGGTGTGACATTTTGCATATATCGCAATCCAGAAGCTCCTTATATTCGGGGTTCGCAAGCACCTTGTTGCCTGAGCTTACACCGGCATCACCCGTAAACAATACGCTTTTTCCGCCCAAATCCATACGGAATATCAAAGAGGAATCATTAACGTTTGTGAAAGCAGGGTCAAAGGTGAAAAACGTGGTTATTTTTGCAGCACCGATATTGAAAACATCGCCGTCATTGATAATCTGAACTTTTTCGGGGAAAGCCTTACTTATTCTGTCAAACTCGCCCACCATTTCCGCACCTTCCGTTGAGTTAATGGAAGCGTAAAAGTCATATGGAGCGTATTTAAGAATAACCTTGTCAAATTTTACCTGATTTGTGCGGTTTTCAGCCACTTCGTTGAAAACCTGAACATGGTCAGTGTGGGGATGAGTCAGAAACCAAACGTCAATTTTCGGCACAATCTGCCCCGTGACAGCCCTGAGGTACTGAATGAAGTAATCGGTTTCAAATTTATAACCGCCGTCGATTGCAATAACCTTGCCGTCCTCGGTTGTGATAATAAAGCTGTCGCCTATAGCGTCTTCAACCGATTTGAGCATATGAATTGCGTTTTTGTTCATAGTGTTGGGAACGCCCTCTTTTTTAACCACGAAGTAGTACTTCACACTTCCAAAAAACGCCCTGATTTTTGCAAACAGTTTGTCGAAGAAAGCAATGAATACATCGTTGCCGTCTTCTTCCTCTGTAGCAGAAACCGATGCCTGTTCTGACTCAGCCTGAACGGCAAATGCCGGTGCAGCACATGCAAACATCATAA
>JAZNFD010000406.1:0-13176 GCA_045588975.1 Acutalibacteraceae bacterium
GTTTTGAAGTTCCGGATAAATCAATGTTCGGAATGTTAAAAATTTCAGCAAAAAATCAACCTGATTTTTTTGCATACGAATATTTCGGAACAAAGTGCACCTATAAAAATCTTGTTGAAAAAATCGAGAGAATTTCAGGTGCATATCACAGCATCGGTGTTCGCAAGGGCGATATAGTAACAATTATTATGCCCAACACACCCGAAGCGGTTATCAGTATCTATGCATTGAACAGAATCGGTGCGGTTGTAAATATTCTTCATCCGCTTTCTGCTCAGGAAGAAATTAAAAATCATATCAACAGAGTGAAAAGCAAGGTGCTTCTCTGTGTTGATATCTGCAGTGAAAAAATTGCAAATATTATTGACGAAACAACATTGGAATGTGTCATTGTTGCTTCTGCCGGAAATTCTATGCCTGCTGTTATGAAAGTACTTTACGCAATAAAGTGCATTAATAATTACAAATATAACAAAAAAGACAGCAGATACCTTTCCTGGAAGGAATTTTCATCAAAGAAGAAAACTGTTTCCGAATATGAACCGACATCCGAAGAAAACCAAGATGTTGCCGTTATTCTTCACAGCGGCGGAACAACGGGAACACCGAAGGATATTATGCTTTCCAACAGCAATTTCAACGCTTTCGGAATTCAGGCGGTTCTCACGCTGAGAGATGTTAAAGCCGGAGACAAAATCCTTGCCATATTACCTATTTTCCACGGATTTGGTCTTGGTGTTTGTGTTCACGTTTCATTTTGTTTCGGTGCTTGTTCGGTGCTGATTCCTCAGTTCAACGCCAAAAAATTTGCAGGTATTTTGAAAAAATATAAGCCGACAATGATTTTTGGCGTTCCCACACTTTATGATGCCTTGCTTAAGGCAAAGGGTACGGATAAAATTGATTTTTCGTTCCTTAAATATGCTGTAAGCGGCGGCGATACTTTGCCGGAAAAGCTTGAAAACAGTGTAAATAATTTTCTTGCAGAGCATAATTCAGATATAAAAATCTGTGAAGGCTACGGTATGACAGAGGGGCTTGCCGCACTCAGTCTTTCTGTTGGAGAGAATTACAAATCAAGAACAATCGGTAAACCTCTTATCGGAACAGAAATGTGTGTTGTTGAACCGGGAACGGTTAATGTTTTGCCTTCGGGTGAGGACGGTGAACTTTGTGTCAGCGGTCCTACTGTTATGATCGGCTACAGAAATAATCGCATGGAAACGGAGAATACGCTCCGTGTTCATTCGGACGGTAAAACATGGCTACATACGGGTGATATGGCATCTGTTGATGAGGATGGATTTGTTCATTATAAGCTGAGAATCAAGCGTATGATGATTACATCCGGCTTCAATGTTTATCCGACTCAGATTGAAGAAGTGATTGAACAGCTCGATTTTGTTGAAAAATGTGTTGTTGTATCAGTTCCCCATCCTTATAAAAAAGAAGTTGCAAAAGCTTTTGTTGTTCTCAAGAACGGAAAATCAAAGACTCCCGAAACGGAAAATGAAATCCGCGAATACTGCAAAAAGAAGCTTATGCATTACAGCGTACCCTATAAATATGAATTTGTAGACATTCTTCCCAAAACAGCTTACAATAAAATCGACTTTATGAAGCTTCAAAAGGAAAGTGCAAAGGAGGCTGTTTGCTGATGAATAAAAAACCGCGTACCTGGGGATACAGACTGCTTGCGCCGATATTGCTTGCAGTTTTCTCCCTTTATTACAGTCCTGAGGTTTTCGGAAAGGGTAACATTCCGAAGAAAGGTGCTGTAGTGATTTGCAGCAATCATAAGCACGTTCTTGACCAGTGCCTTGCGGCACTTGCAACTCACAGACCGATAAATTATATGGCGAAATCCGAGTATTTCAAGGGAAAGTTTGCATGGTTTTTCAAGCTTACGGGATGCATCTGCGTTAACCGTAACGGACACGATGATGATGCAAAGTCATCGGCAAATGCCGTTCTTTCCAACGGCGGAGCTTTGGGCATCTTCCCTGAAGGAACAAGAAACAAAACCGATAATCTGATCGGTGAATTCAAATACGGTGCTGCATCTCTTGCTTGCAAGAATGAAGCGATGATGGTTCCCGTTGCAGTTACCGGTGAATACAAATTCAGAAGCAAGACCCTTTGCTCAAGAATCGGAAAGCCGTTCTCAACAAAAGGTATGACAGTTGAAGAGGCAAACAAACGACTTCACGATGAAATTGTGAAGCTTATAAATGAAAACCTTGCAGAAGGCTACGGTACACCCGAGGAATTCGAAAGAGCAAAAAGATATATGATTTCATAAATAATTAAACCGCAGACGATACGAATTTGTACCGTCTGCGGTTTTTGCTTTAGCGATTAATTAAATAAATTAAGAACGATTCTGCCGAGAAGTCCGCCGTATCTGTCAACAAGAGCAAAGAGGAAATCAAAGAATCCGAAATCAAGGATGAAGTCGTTTCCGTCATCTGTTGCCTTGTCTGCGTTGAGGGTAAAGCCTTCGGTATAAACTACACCGCCTTCACCAAAGATTTCTGCTCTTACATAACCCTTGATAACATCTTCGTAATCGTTGAGGTCGAAAGCAGCGTCATCAGCCTTGGTTGTTGCGATAAGCTTTCCGTCTGAAATCCAGCGGATAAGAAGTGCATTTTCTGAATCAATTGTGATTGTGTCTTCTGTATCGTCAACTGCAATAGACTTAACCGAAGGTCTTGTTGCGGTAGCAAGGAAACCTTCATCGTCAAGTGAGGTGTATTTTACGCCGACATTGCCGTCGTCGGATGAGTTTGCGATTTCTTCGCATTCCTTGTCATATTCAACAACAAGATTTGCGATAGTATTATAAAGTTCTGTTTCGCCGTAATAAGTCTTAAGTGCAGCTGCAATCTGCTCAAGCTCGTCACGGTTGTGGAGGCAGGTGCTCTGAGGAAGAATCTCGCCGTTGAGAATAGCCTTCTTTGCGTTAGCGGATGTCTTTGACTCTGCAAGAACAATAAGGCTGCCTGTGTCTATTTTGTCGAGCTGATGAGCATCGCTTGTTGCTATTGCAGTAACGGTCTTGCCGCTTTCTGCTGCTTTTGCCAGCATAATGTCCCAGAGCTTTCTGTCGAATCTTGTTCTGTCGTCACCCTTGCTGTTGATGTCGATGCCGATGCAGGAATCATATTTGTTAATGTAGCCGTAGAATTTGTTGATGTAGTAGTTATATGACCAGTTATCCATATTGTAGGCGTCGTCCTGATAAAGCTCATAACGTGCCTGAGTATATTCGCCGGGATGGTTGATAACCGAAACACCGCCCGCCTTTTCAACGCCTGTTATTGCGCTGCGGTAGCCGCTGGGCATATTGTAGTTAAACTCGGCAAACCAGCTGTTAACGTGAGCGTTGATAGAAACAGCATTGTTTTCAACACCGTAGGGAATTCGGAGGATTTCGTGACCGTCTTCCGTAACGAGGTAATCGTCAACACCGTTGTTTTTCATTTCATATTTAACGCCGCTTGCAAAAGCACCGTTCTGCTCAAGATAATCAAGGTTACCGTCAGATTTTCCGAAAAGAGTCATAACATTTGTTATGAATTTTGAGCCGAGTGAGCTGTCAGTCCAGCTCATATCGGAAACGCCGTGGTCAGTGACTGAAACGATGTCGTATCCTGTCTGATAGTGGCGTTCAAGCGATTCGGTAAGAGTGTTGTCACCGTCGCTGGCATTTGTGTGTGTATGGAGTGCTGTTTTGTACTGCTTGACGGTTTCCCAATTGATTTTTGCATAGGGATTTGTGATTGAATAGCCGTCACCTGCGGGTGCCGCATCTGTCGGAGTTGCATTTGTCGCAAAAGCAAATGGGATGCCGGTAATAAGCATTGCCGTTGCAAGAATAACAGCAAGAGTATTCCTGAATTTTTTCATTTTCTGATCCTCCATCTCGAGAAAAATTAATGATTAATAATAAATGTATTATAACAGAGTTAAATCGTTTTGTAAATACTTAACAAAAATTTCACGTTAATTTTGTCATCGATAAAAAAGTAACTGTTTGATATTTTTGAGACGATATGTTATTATTAATATATCAAAATAAAAGGAGAAACAAAAAATGTTTATTATCAGAAAAATATGGTATATTTTAACTCTTCCTCTGCTTGTTTTAACTATTCTTACCAGTCCCGTCGCAAGCAGCACGGAAACAGCAGAGCTTGTTTCAAAGAACACTTTCGTTTTTGAAAAAGCGCTTCTTATGGGTCAGGGTATAACCACAGACGGCGAATATTATTACACAAGCGGTTCGATTACGGCACTTAAACTTAACGCACTCGCAAAGTTTACCTTTGACGATATGGAGATTGTTGACAGCCATATCAATCCGTTGCCCGATAAGTGCAAGGACAGAGATAACGACCATATCGGCGGAATAAGCTATTATAACGGAAAAATTTATGCTTCCGTTGAGGACAGCGAGGATTATCTTTCACCCTGAATTGTTGTTTTTGACTGTGAATCTCTTGAGCCGACAGGTGAAATTTACGACCTGCCTGTTGATTTATATGATGACGGTGTGCCCTGGTGTGCCGTTGACGGCGAAACGGGATATCTTTATGCATCAAAGTGGACCGATATTAATTCCGTATATGTCTATGATATTGCAAATTCAATGAGCTTTGTGAAAGAGATTCCTCTTTCGGAAACAATCCACCGCATTCAGGGCGGCGAATTCTATAACGGAACTCTTTATCTTTCACACGATATTGAAGATAACGGTAACTTCAAAAATATTCTCAGCGTTGACATTGACAGCGGAAATGTTGAAATTGCCGCTCTCAGAGACGTTGGCGGAGATAACATTGAAGCGGAAGGACTGACTTTCTTCCCCGCCGGTGACGGCTCGGTTATGCACGTGCTTGACTACAATAAAATAATCGGTATTTTTGTTCATCATTATAAAGTGGATTTCTGAGGAGAAAAGTATGACATTTAAAGATATAAATATCAGGGATCCGTTTGTTCTTCCTTATGAAGGCAAGTATTATCTTTACGGCACACGCGGAGAAACTGCGTGGACAAAAGCCTACGGACTTGATGTTTACGTGAGTGATGACCTTGAGACGTGGAGTGAGCCTCACGAATGTTTTTCCGTTCCGAAAAATTTTTGGGGCGAAAAAAATATATGGGCACCCGAAGTGCATTATTACAACGGCGGATTTTATATGTTTGTTTCGTTCTATTCCGAAAAAAGAAGCCGTGCAACACAGATCTTAAAGAGCGATTCACCGATGGGTCCGTTTCTTCCGTTTACCGAGGATGCAATAACACCCGTCGGCTGGACCTGCCTTGACGGAACGTTTTATATTGATAAAAACGGTGATCCTTATATTGTTTTCTGCCGCGAATGGGTTGAGGTTACTGACGGCGAAATTCACGCAATGAAGCTTAAAAAGGACCTGACAGCTGCTGACGGCGACCCGATTTTTCTTTTCAAAGCATCGCAACCTGAGTGGGCTGAAAAAGGCAAGGATAAATATATCACCGACGGACCGTTTATGTACCGCACAAAAGAAGGCAGACTTCTTATGATTTGGTCAACATTTACCGAAAAGGGTTATACTCAGGCTGTTGCGTATTCGGATAACGGAGAAATCGACGGAAATTGGATGCATGAAAAGCCGTTGTTTGATGATAACGGCGGTCATGGAATGATATTTGATGATTATAACGGTAACAAGTATCTCATTCTCCATTCACCCAATGAAAATCCGCTTGAAAGACCCGTTCTTATCAGAATAACCGAAGAAAACGGAACGCTTAAGCTTGTTTGAAAGGTTGATAAAATGAAAAAATTAATCAGCATTATTCTTGCGCTTTCGATGATTACGGCGATTTTTGTTCCTGCTTTTGCAGAGGCTGAGTCAGCACAGATTCATAACCCCGATGAATGCAGAAATGTTCCCGTTGTAATTGTCCGAGGCATGGATTTCGGCGGACTTTATCTGGACTGCGGAACGGAAAATGAAAAACCTGCAATTGATCTGAATGTGGGCGCGATTGTTAAAGACGTATTGTTGGCAATCGGTAAGGGCCTTGCAAGATTCAGCCTTGATGCCGTGGTGGATGAGATTGCGGCAGTTGCTTCGGATATTTTTGTGAATTTCACAATGGATGTGAACGGCGATTCGCTTTATAACGTCGGTGTGCCCAAATATCCCGAGAGTGCGGATAACTATGAAAATCTCCGTAACGGCGAAGGCTTTGAATACGGTATGGTCAGAACCTGCATTGAGACTTTCGGCGAGGGTCACACATATTATGTCAATTACGATTGGCGTCTTGACCCGTATGTTGTTGCCGATGATATCAATGCGGCTGTTGAATCCGCAATCAAAAACACAGGTCACGACAAGGTCAATATTGTTTGCTGCAGTATGGGCGGAATTATGACGGTTGCTTACCTTACAGAATACGGTTATGAAAAGGTTAACCGCTGTCTGTTTATGTCGTCAACTTTCTGCGGCGCTCAGGTAGCGTCGGACTTGCTTTGCGGCAAGGTTGATATTACAGCAGAAAATCTTTACAATATGCTTAAGGACCTCACGGCAGACCAAAGAGCACTTTCCTTCCTGATCGATGTACTCGATTTTGTCGGTGTATTTGATGCACTCACAAAGGTGACCGATTTTATCTTTGATAATTATAAAGACAAAGTTTTTGACGAAGCTATTATTCCGATTTTCGGAAAAATGCTCACCCTCTGGGGTCTTGTGCAGCCTGAAGACTATGAAACCGCAATAAATTATATTTTCGGCGGCAGAACAAAAGAAAACGAAACATTTCTTAACAGAGCCGATGCACTTCAGGGCATGATGAACGGCAGAACGGCTCTCATCAATGAAATGATTGCCGACGGAGTTGAAATTGCCGTTGTTGCTCATTACGGTACTCCTGTTGTTCCCGTTTATGAAAATGCCGATTTCAACGGTGACGGAACGCTTGAAACATATCAGATGTCGGGCTACGCAACGGTTGCGCCTTACGGCAAAACTCTCGGTGACGATTATGTTGCAAAAAATCCCGTATATCTTTCACCCGACAGAGTTGTTGACCTTTCAACCGCACTTTTCCCCGAATATACATATATAATCAAGGGCGCTCCTCACGTTGCGGGTTCATACGGAACGGATTATGCCGATTTCCTTGTCTGGCTTCTTTCCTATGACGGCGAATTCTATGCGGGTGCAAGCGAAAGATATCCGCAGTTTATGATTTCGGATGATTCGCAGAAACTTGAAAAATTCAATTAAGACTAAAAATTACAGCGTGTACGTTTTTGGCGTACACGCTGTTTTGTTATTTAAGATGCGCGGTTTCGTTTATGCATTCAAAAACAATGTCTCCGTATCGGTTGGTGCCGGCTTTATAAAAAACAACTTTTGTTATTCCCGTATTCTTAAGCGAAACATCAAAAACGGGCGCCTTTGTGAATCCCATTATTCTGAAAATGAGATTTGTGAGGAATCCGGCGTGTGCGACTACAGCAACCTTTTCTGCGGAGTAATAACGCGAGCGCAGATATTCGATAACTTTCTCTGCTCTTTCGAATATTTCGGGTTCGTTTTCGGCTTTGCTGTGATATACTTTGGGGTCATTTTCACCGACTCCTTCGGCAAGTACGGCAGATTGGCAGAATTCCTTCATTTCTTCAAATGTTATTCCGTCATATTCTGCAGATATTCCTATTTCGGAAAGAATCGGCAGAATGTTGACATTTTTTGCTGTAGGCTGATGGCGGAGCAAACCGTCTGCGGTGCTGATTGCTCTGATAAGTCCGCTTGAATAAATGTGGTCAAAATCCGTGTTGCTCAGGTATTTGCCGAGAAGGTCAGCCTGAACAAGTCCCTTTTCCGTAAGCAAAGGGTCGTTTCCTTCTTTTAAAGTCAGGTTTTCTTTGTCATAGCCTGCATTCCCCATGCTCTGACCGTGGCGGATGAGATAAAGTTCAAGCTCAACAACGGGATTGTAATTATCCATAACCATTCCTCCTCGTTTTTTCGTTTTAATTATATTTAATTTTCATTGGCTTGTCAATTGGTGATAAAACAGGTGAATTCGGTTATACCAAATATGAAAAGAGATAAGAGGTAAAAATAATGGTTGACCGATTTTCAAAATTTGCGGCAAATAATTCAAAGCTGATTCTGATTATTGCCGTTTTGCTTGTTATACCTTCGGTGTTTGGAATAGCGTCATCAAAAATCAATTATGATATTCTTTCGTATCTTCCCGATAATCTGGATTCGGTCAGGGGAGAGAAGCTGCTCGATGAGGTTTTCGGCAATGCAGGCAGCGCATTTATGATTGTTGAAAATATGCCGACGGAAAATATTCTGAACTTGAAAGAGGAAATATTATCTGTTGACGGGGTCAGAAATGTTGTCTGGATTGATACTTTTTCCGATATTACCGTTCCGCACGATATGCTTCCCGATGCGGTCAGCAGCATTTTTTATTCAAGTGACGGCAAATCAACCCTGATGATGATACAGTTTGAGGGTCTCGGTGCATCAGAATCAACAATGAATGCTGTTGACGAAATAAAGCAAATGATGAATAAGGAATGCTTTCTCAGCGGAATGTCGGTTCTGATGTCGGACACCAAAAACATTGTTGAGGGTGAAGCACCGCTGTATATTGCTGTGGCGGGATTTCTTGCGTTTGCCGCTTTGGTGTATACGATGAATTCGTTTTTGTTGCCGCTGATAATAATGGCATCGCTTGCGTTTTCTGTTGTTTATAATATGGGAACAAATTTCTTCGGTGAGATGTCCTATATTACACAAAGCATTGCGGCGATTCTTCAGATCGGAGTAACGATGGATTACTCTGTTTTTCTTTCGGACAGATTCAATGAAGAACTGAAATTTACGGCGGATAAAAAAGAAGCAATGGCAAGTGCGATTTCAAAAACATTCTTTTCTGTTTCGGGCAGCGCATTGACAACGGTGTTCGGATTCCTTGCAATGTGTTTTATGAACTTTTCGCTCGGTGCGGACATTGGCTTTGTTATGGCAAAAGGAGTGATATTCGGAATTCTTACGGCACTTCTGGTTTTGCCATCGCTGATTCTTGTTTTTTACGGTGTGCCAAAAGCAAAAAAGCGGAAATCGCTCGTTCCCGATCTCGGAAAGATTTCGGCATTTTCGCTCAGACACAGAAAAGTTTTTGCATCGGTTTTTGTTCTGCTTGTTATCGGATCTTATATCATAAAAAACAATGTCGATGTTTATTATGATTTCGTAAAAGCTTTGCCGCAGGAAATGACATCCGTTGTTTCTCTTTCAAAACTTAAAACGGATTTCGGAATGTCATCAACTTATTTTGCGTTGCTCAGCGAAGATATCGAATCTTATAATGCGGCAAAAATGGCTGATGAGTTCGGGAAAGTTGAAGGTGTCAGCTCTGTTTTGTCGCTGAAATCGATAATCGGACCGTCGGTTCCCGATGAAATAATACCCGATGCGGTTGCGGATATCTGTAAAAAAGGCGGTTATGAGCTGATGATGATAAATTCCGTTTACTCATCCTCAAGCGATGAGTCTAATACCCAGACCGAAAGACTGGAGAATATTCTGAAATCATATGACAGAAAAGGAATGCTTACGGGTGAAGCGGCACTTTCAAAAGACCTTGTCGGCATAACCGCCAAAGACTTCAATGTGACAAGCATAATATCAATTGCGGCGGTTTTTGCCGTTATTGCTTTGCTGTTCAGATCACTCGTTGTTCCTTCTGCTTTGATTTTGTCGATTGAGCTTGCGGTGTTTATCAACGAAGCAATTCCTTTTTTTACGGGCGCAGATGTGCCGTTTATTGCGCCTACGGTTATCGGCTGTGTTCAGCTCGGAGCAACGGTTGATTATGCAATCCTTATGACGACTCGATTTAAAGAGGAACTCGGTAAAGGCAAGGCAAAATTCAAAGCAATAAAAGATGCTGCATCAAGTTCATGCAAATCAATATTTCAGAGTGCACTTGTTTTGTTCTGCGCAACGTTCGGAGTGTATTGTGTGTGCAACGTAATGCTTGTGAAAAGCATTTGTGCAATGCTTGCAAGAGGTGCCGTTCTGAGTGCGGCGGTTATTGTTGTTTTTCTGCCCGTTCTTTTATTCTTTGCAGAGCCGTTTATAAACAAAAAATCAAAGGTGAAAAATGTTGAATAAAAAGCTGATTTGCGCGGTTATGATTCCGCTGCTGATGTTTTCTTCTTGTAATAAAAAAACTGAAAATGCTGTTCATACGATTAACGGTGAGCAGCAGAATTTTTACTCTGAAAAAGCGGATAAGGTTATGAAAACCGAAACAGTCTATGTTAACCTCGGTTCATCCGGTGAGTTGAAAAAAATTACCGTAAGTGACTGGATTCATACCGAAAAAGCATCTGTTTATGTTGATGATGTCAGCATTCTTGACAATATCAGGAATGTCAAGGGAATTCGTGCGCCGCAGACGGTCGGTGACAAACTACGCTGGCATATGGATGAACAAGACCTTTATTATTCGGGTACAACGAATAAAACGCCGCCCGTGCTTTTTGATATTGAATATTATCTTGACGGAAAAAAGATGACTTCGCAGGAGCTTGCAGGCAAGAGCGGAAATGTGAGCATATCAATAAAAATCCGCAACAATCTTTTGAAAAAAGTGATGCTTAAGGGTGAAGAATATACGGTCAGCCTTCCTGCGGCAGTGCTTGGAGGATTGATTCTTCCGGGTAAAATTTTTACGGACGTAACTGTTATGAATGCTCAGAAATTCAATGACGGCGCAAAGCAGCTTGTCGGATTTGCAACAATTCCCGGATTTGACGAAAGTCTCGGATTTTCTTCGGATACCGCAAATGATATGCTGCAGCCGTTTGTTTCCGACGAGATTATCATTAATGCTTATGCCGATAAATTCCGCATTGAAAATATGTATTTTGCGGTTATTCCTTTGGCAACGCTGAATTATGATATGCTTTTGCCTGAATCGCTCGGTGATGCGGGGGCGGCAGTTGCGGCAGTCAAGGCATTCCGTGATGCGATTCAGATGCTCGACCCCGACAGAATTGTCTATTCGCTGATATCGGATGAGGCAAAGATGAATTCTTTACTCGGTGCGGTAAATGATGCGTCTGTGCTGTATGAGGATAACAAAAATCTGATTCAACTGGCGGGAAAATATTCAACTCCCGAAAATGTTGCGGCATTAAAAAAGCTGATTGAAATTTTAAATACTCCCGAGGTTAAAGCGATGCTTGGAGTTATAGCCGACCCCGAGGTACTGAGTTTTTTAACGGGATTACCCGTAATAATGGATAATTTCGGCGATATTGAGCCGCTTCTTATTGAATTGCAAAAGGATTTATCGCGTCCGGAAGTGCAGAAAGAGCTTGCGAATCTGCCCGAAACGATGGCAACTCTCTCAGAAATAACAAACGTGATGTCGCAAAACAAAAGAGAGATTGATGCGGTTTTGAACCCGCTTGAAGGCGGGGGAGGGCAGTCGCTTGAATCGATTCTCGAAGGAATCAACACCGAAGAAATGGAAAATCTTGAGAATAAATACGGCGATGTTATCGAGGACAGCGATTTGCATATTGCCCTTGCGGAGGAGTGGCTGAAATTCGGCGGGGAATACGGGCTTTTCAGCGGTAAAGAAGACAATATGACCTGCAGTCTGATGTTTATTTATAAAACCGACAGCATCAGAATTCCAATTTCTTGACAATAATTAACAATGGTATTAAAATAATATAAAACAAATCAAAGGAAGTATAAAATGGGAGTTTGTTATGTTGTCGGTGCAGGGGAATGCGAAAGCATCGGCTTTGAAAAGAAGAAAGATGATTTAGTGATAGCGGCAGACGGAGGATTGAAATATCTTCAGTCTGCAAACATAGACCCCGATGTAATAATAGGTGATTTTGATTCTCTCGGAGTTATACCCGACTATGATAATGTCATAAAATTAAACCCTGTCAAAGATATCACGGATATGGATGCTGCGATTAAAATCGGAATTGAAAAAGGGTTTGAAGAGTTTGAAATTTACGGTGCAACGGGCGGCAGAATTGACCACACGCTTGCCAATATTCAGCTTATCGCATCTCTTTCTCAGAGAGGAATCAATGTGTCTCTTATAAACGGTAAAACGGTTATTACTGCCGTTACTGACGGAAAAATATGTTTTGATTCATTGCAAAAAGGATATGTCTCTGTTTTTGCACATACGGATATCTGCGAGAATGTCTGCATTAAAGGACTGAAATACAGCGTTGAAAACGAAGTGCTGAAGAACGATTTTGCGTTGGGTGTCAGCAATGAATTTGTCGGCGAAGAAAGCTGTATTTCCGTTGAAAAAGGAACCCTTGTTATTGTTGTTAATGCTTGACATAATTTAAAAAACTGATAAAATAAATTATTAGTTTATTTTAAGAAAGGAAAAATATAATGAAGAAGTTTACCAAAAACGCACTTTCCGTTATTCTTGCCGCTGTTCTGGTTTTCACGGCGGTTGTGCCCTCGTTTGCTGCAAGCGACCTGATATGGGAGCATGTATGGAATGAAGAATATGACAACGGCGTTATTCTTTTCCCCGGCAGCAACGAAAGTGAAATGAATGTTTCGTGGTATTCAAAGACCGAAAGCGAGCCCAAGGTTATTGTTGACGAGGGTATTGTGATCGGCGGAGATGCAGCGGAATTCAAAGGCTATTGCGTAGCCGCACCCGACGGAGATTATTCAAATAAGGTTACAATTACCGGTCTTGAAGCAGGCAAAACATATTCTTATCAGTGTATCAGCGAAGGCTTTGAGTCGAATGTTTATTCATTCACAACCGATGCAGACCCCAATGTTTTTTCGGCTGTTTATATGACTGATATTCATACCAGCCACGATGATAATAATGAAAACGGAATCAAGGAAACAGCAGAAAAGTTCAACAGCACTCTCGCTGAGGCTGCATCAAGAAAGAATATTTCGCTTCTTCTTTCTGCAGGCGATCAGGCATCCGAGGGCTACGAAACAGAATACAAAGGATATTCGTCGGCACTTGGACTCAAGAGTTTCGCCGTTGCAACAACAATCGGCAATCACGACCGCAAGGGCGTAGCATATAAGACGTTCAAGAATGTTCCTAATG
>JAZNFD010000407.1:0-1892 GCA_045588975.1 Acutalibacteraceae bacterium
AGGTCAAACTATACGTACCCCTCGATTACCGCACTTTCAATCCCTTATATATCAACGGTTTCAGGCTCTACTTTTCCTACTTTTTTTAAACAAATAAAAGGAGTTTTCTTACTTATGATTAATAACATTATTTCTTGTGAATTTAATATCGACACCGCTTGTGTTGAAGTCAAACTCACTGATGGTTCTATGGTGTCAATCGAATGCATCGCCGTTGAAAACGAATATGCAAACAATATGTACGAAACATCAGAACTCGACTATCTCATCTACAACGAGCCGATGAGTTATGTCAGATTACTGCTCAGCGGTAAGCTGGAGAAATATCTACGAAATAATACAGATTATACTCCGTTATCGGATATGAGATGAATTTTTAGCAGGCAACATCCTTGTGCGGTGTTGTTTGCTATTTGTTTTTAGTTAATTGTTTTATCATTAGAAATATGTTATAATCTTTTAAAAAATGTGCAGGAGAAAATGTTTATGGGTATGTCTGATTTGATTTTTAGAGATGTTAAAACTCTTGAAATTGAAATCGATAAAATTGTAGATGCAGTATTAGCTGCGATGTCTGAATCAAATTTCAAGTTATCGGAAGAAGAAAAAAAGAATTATAACAAGTTTATTAGAATAATGTCTGAAATTGAGTGGCCTGTATATATGGATGGTGACATAGATTTTCACCAAACGATAATTACTCTTTACGAGAACGGAACTTTTGAAGACATTATTGATGCAGTACACGAGCATTATGATTCAGATTATATAGATGATTTAAATAAGCGATTGGAAGAATCTGTTGTTATTAACAAAAAACGTGTGCCAATTATCAAAGAGGCGCTTGAACTATACAATTTAGGATATTATTATGGAACTGTAACTACTTTGTTGTCGCAGATAATTGGTTTAGCAAAAGATATCGAGGCCTTCTGTGATGAAAATGATATTCAGTTCAATCCTGAAAACGAAAGAATACTGCTTAGCCGATATAAAGTTTCCAAAAACAGCGATAAAAAAAGAGTAATTGCCACATTATTAGAAGGTAAAGACAGAAATGACGAAGAAAGAGAATATTTGTATTTGATAGGATATTTTCGCAGTATAGTTTTTTGTGATAAATTAGATGAATCCCGACTTGACACAGATGTTAGCAGAAATATGGTGTTTCACGGAGAACAGCTTACATTTGGCTCAAAGAATCAAGCATTAAAACTAATCATCTGCATTGATGCATTATTGTGGGTATCAGATTTGCTAAGTTTCGATGTATAAGTTTGGATATTGACTTACAAAAACATTATTTATAAAGGTGGGCAGAGAAATGTCAAACGAGATTATAAGACTGATATGTTTCGGACTCTTTGTTCCTATTACGGATTTAAGCCTTAAATGGATATGGAAAGCGGTATATCGTTCATCTCACAAAAGAGAAAGCGATGTCGAAAGATACCAGCAAGAAAACTTAAGAATGCACAGAAGAAATAACGGAATAAATGCTTGGTTGATTGACACCTCTCCGAATCCACATAAAACCCAACTCATAATTTGGGCTTATTATATTTTGCTTTTGCCTTCTCTTGCGGGTATGGCATTAAGCAATTTCGGATTGTTCACTAATGCTTTTGATTCAATTCTGAATGTTTTGAAATTTGTTGTTCCCGTTATCTTTGTTTCATCGTTAATAATAGGATTTATTTACAAGAAAACCGCAAAAGAACTTGATTTTTCTGAAATTCAGAATGCTGAAATAACAAGTATGGAGTCTCAACAGCTTGCTGATTATGCAGATAATTGGGAAACGGGAGAGTACAAAAACAAAACAAGATACAGACCTTCTGCTCTGCCCCAATATATCTTTCTGATAATTTGGTTTGCTGCGTTTATTTCGA